>JAGGXZ010000076.1 GCA_021162805.1 Candidatus Poribacteria bacterium | reverse complement strand
TAGGGATAGGAGGGATTTCAGTATCTTCAGGATAGGGTATAATATGGTGGAGAGGATGTTAGCACCGGGAGAGAGGCTCAGAATCCGATTGATCCCTTACTTCCCTTAAAAGTGTCAGGTAGCTAGTCCGCCGCTTATAGGTCATTTATTGTCATTTGTCGTCATTTATCGTCATTTGTAGTCATTAATGACGGCGAAGCCGAATGACTTAATGACTACAAATGACGGTTGAGCTATGGACGGCGGACAATTGGCCATAGATACTACACTCAAGGGAAATAAGAGCGAATAACATCCTTTATCATGCTCCGGAGGTGAAAAGATGGCCAAGCAGAAAAATATATACAAAAAGCTCAGGAAATCGGTGACAGAGGAGATAATAAGCTTTCTCATCAGAGGGATGTTGAGCAAGGACGAGATAAAATCGCTGGCTAATAAATGCGATCTCAGATACGATGGCGTTCGAACCAGTACCGTCCCGGTCGATATCCTGATTGAAGATCTGGCTAAGCGATTCCTGGATGATCCCGATAGCGGACTGAATATAACTAAATATCTACTGAAGAAAATCGATGGAGAATCGCTTAGCCTTTCAAACATGACAGCTAAACAGATTAAAAAGGTGTATTCCGTTGAAAGGATCATGAGCGAAGGTCCTGAGAGAGGATCCAGCATGATCATATCCATGCTGATAGATCCCAGAAGCGAGATAAATGAATATGCCGTCCAGCTCTGGGAGAAGATTAACGAGATACTGGATGAGAGCGAGGGGGAACTGGAGGATATCTTAGGACGACTGTTTGAGGAGGATGATGATGAGATGGAAGAGGAGGATGAAACCGAGGAGGATGAGGAAGAGAGCAAGATCGACGAGATCTTAATCGAGCTGGAGGAACAGATGAGAGAAGGAAAGCTGGCCAGAATAATCGATTCCTTCAAACCGCCCAGAGGGATACCGGATGACGATCTCATGAGGGTTCGACTGCCTATAGCGTTGGCCACCGTCCTACTCCGCTACGGATATGAGGAGTTCACCAGGGCCCTGGATAGGATGAAGGAGCAGATCGAAGAGGATAGGAGGAAGGAGGAGATCCTGCAGGAGAAGGCCGAAAAGCTTCAGGAGAGGTTGACCCAGCAAAGACACCTCTCAGATGAGATCGCCCGTGAAAGGGCTGACCTCAGAAGAAAGGTGGTTCAACTCGAGAGAAAACTGGCGGCGCTCTCCGATCAACAGAAAGAAGTGGAAAGGTTAAGGGCCAGATGCCATGAGCTCGAAAGGGAAAACCGAAAGATGGAGCATGATTTAAGGGAGATGGAGGGGATATCCCGTGAGTACGAGGAGCTGAAGATCGAAAAAGCCAAGTTAGAAGTCGCACTCAAAACCGTGGGTGAGCGACTCGAAAGGGAAAGAAATGAGTATCAGGATAGAATAAATGAGCTCCAATCCCACATCTCGCTTCTTCGATCCCAAAGGGAATCCCTCTCAAAGGAATTGAAACGGCTCAGGGAATCACGTCAGACCCACTCCAAACCGCAAAGGAGCAGAAGGGATAAACCCAGAGTAGGGGTGTTTGTGGACGTTCAGAACATGTTCTACGCCGCCAGAGAAAACTACAACGGCAAGTTGGACTATGCGAAGCTCCTCGATGTGGTCGTCCGCGATAGGATCCTGGTAACAGCCAACGCCTATGTGGTGTATAACCCCGAGATAGACCAATCCTCCTTTTTATCCTTCCTGGAGTATCAGGGATATAGGGTGAAGTCGAAGAATTTGACCGTCAGAAGCGACGGGTCCGCAAAGGGGAATTGGGATGTGGGTATGACCATAGATATCATATCGATGATAGATGATCTCGACGTGGTCGCCCTTGTCAGCGGGGACGGCGACTTCTGCCCTCTTGTCGAGATGCTCCAGAAAAATGGGATAGCCGTCGAGGTCTATGGTTTCGAACGTAACACCTCTATGGAGCTTAAAGGTCTGGCGGATGAGTTCTATCCGATCTCAGGAGATATGGTCATAATAGATTGAACGGAGGAAAGCGATGGATATCCCAAAGCCGATCTACGTGATCCTGTGTCTTATCATACCGCTGGGATGGGGGGTATTGACGGATTTCATATTCTCCCGGCTCGGCCTTCTGAAGGAGATAAAGGATGAGAATAGAGGAGATCGAAGCTGAGCTGAGCGATATTTTAGGGGTGAGAGTGCCGGAAGATCTGGAGGAGGAGATCGCCGACCAGCTTATCTCGGTTGTCTCAGAACGGCTCAAGCCGGAAAGCCCTGAGGAATTACACAGGATGATCGATCCCCAGTGGGTGGTCTTGGCGGCAGGTAGGGGAACGAGAATCGATCCGGAAAGCATCCTGAACAAGAACATCGATATCTGGTTCGGCGAGAGCAACGTCCTTCAGCTCGCCCTGAGACATCTCCCGGGAACCCGACCGCCGATCGTCGTCGTTAACCCACAGATAAGGCGGAGAATCGAGATGGAGGGAGCGGAAAGATTGATCGGCAGGGAGGCGATCATAGCGGTTCAGAAGATCCCAAACGGCACTGGTGGAGCTCTTATCGCGGCAGCAGAGATCCTTGAGAAGATCGATGCCGATCTGATCGGCGTCGCCTTCGGAGATGAATCTTTCCTGGAAAGGGATATGTTCCTCCTGACCCTGGTGGATCACATCGTAAAGGGCGCCGATATAACTCTCTGCGGTAAACAGCCTGAGACTGTGGTCGGTAAAGGCGGACTGTTCTTCGACGGATCAGGCAGGTTTATCGGAACGCGGGAATGGGCGGAGATGAATGAAGATGAACGCGGGGAGATGTTACGCCGGTTCGATAAAGGCGAGGGATACACCAATACCGGGATAACCATTGCCAAAAGGGTGGAGGTTCTCAGGAGGCTTGATAGGTTGAAGCCTCATCTCAAAGGTGAGCTACATCATGTCGATCTCATCCGGATTTTCTACGATGATGGGTTGAAAACCAACGCATACATCTACCGTAATTCGATCCCACCGGGGGTTAACCGCTGGTCGGCCGTAATGGAAGGGGAATCCAGGATCTTCCGAACAAATCGCAGGAAGTTCCTCGATAGAGGGGCCAGGGTCGATCCTGAAGCCAGGATAACCGCCGAGCCCGGATATCGGATAGGCAGAGCCTGTTATCTTCTAGGCAGGGTGCATATAGGAGCTCAAGTCCGCATCGGCAACTATTGTCGGATCGAGAACTCGATCCTTACCGGAAACACCCGACTCGGCGATAGAGTCGGACTGAAGGATGTCGTGGCTCATAATACCATCTTCGACTCGAATCCGATCCGGCCGCCCTTGGGAGAGCCGATATCCGGTTTGAAGGTCTTAAGCGAGATCGTCAATTGCAGGTTTGAAAACGTCATCATAAGATCGGGTGTTAGACTGCGGGATGTCGAGGCCCGATATACCGTGATTCCCTCCGGCGTTAATCTCTCAAACCTGAAATTGGGAAGGTGGTTGCGGGAGGACATGGCTTTGGATCTGATGGATGAGCTGGTAGATGGCGAATATACGCCGGGCTCGTTCACCTCCGATCGACCGGATAATATGATGGAAAACCTCATACAGCGCTCGACCCGTAATCCCAAATTGGCTGCCGTCGTCCGCCAGAACCTGAGCGATCTTATGGGGATAGATGGGATCGAGGAGCTGACCGCTCAGGAGCTCAGGGGTATCATCTCTGAGATCATCCGATTGACCACCGGAAATCCAGATCCTTATCTCCTCGAGAAACGAAGGCTTAGAGAGGAGGGATTTAAATTCGTGAAGGACGGCGGTGGGAAGAGAGAACTGAAGGAGATCACGGAGGTGCTTGATACATCAGGAGGAAATATCCTCATCCTCTCCGGTCGAGAGGGAGATGGGGTCGAAGATATATGGCTGGCGGGAAAGCTGGCGGAGAGGGGATTTCATGTGGTGGTAGCCGGGAAGGAACTTCCGGTTGAAACGTGCGTGACGGCGGAGGAGCTTTCTGAAATCCGATACTGGATGGGGATAAGAGGTATCTCTGTGATCTCATCCGGTTCCCGGATGCCGGGGGTAAACCTGTTTCAGGCCAGGAGGGAATTTCTAAACGCCCTTGTCGAAGCGGATCTGGTGATCTGCAGAGGAAAGGATAACCTGGAAACGACGGAGAAGCTGAGAAGGCGGCGGCTCTTTCTGAGTTCGATTTTGCTGACCTCCTTAAGGACTATCTAGGCGCATGCGATTGTATTTCGTCTCTTCTTCGCCTCATAAAGGGCTTTATCGGCCAGCTTGATCAGGAGTTCCGGATCCATCTCATCGCCTTTGGTGGGATCAAGCTGGGCACAGCCGACGCTCACCGTTACCGGGAGGGCGAGGTCTTTCGCAAAGCGATGTAACTCCACGTTTCTTCTGATTCTCTCCGCCAACGTCTGGGCGCCCTTAAGGTTCGTCATCGGGAGGACGATCAGGAACTCCTCACCTCCATATCTGGCTATGATATCCACCACCCTGGTTGAATCCTTCAGTATCTTGGCGAACTCCTCCAGCACCAGATCGCCGACCTGATGGCCGTAAGTGTCGTTCACGTTCTTAAAGTGATCCAGATCTAGCATCAGGCATGAGATCGGATATTTATATCGCCTCGCCCTTTCGATCTCCTCGGTTAGCCTCTCGTTGAGATATCTCCTGTTGTATAGTCCCGTTAGCTCGTCGGTTATACTCATCATTTTCAGGTTATCCTGACGTTCCTTAATTCGCATGGCGGCGTTCACCCTGGCGGCGAGCTCCTGGAGTGAGAAAGGCTTCGTTATGTAGTCATCCCCTCCTCTCTGAAATCCCTCGATTATATCGGAGGTTTCGACCTTGGCGCTGACGAAGAGTATTGGGATATCCCTCGTAGCATAATCTGCCCTGAGTTCCTCACATACCTCATATCCGTCTATTCCTGGCATCATGATATCCAGCAGGATGACATCCGGCTGTTCCACCTTAGCGATTCTAAGCCCCTCTTCCCCGCTTTTGGCTTTCAGCACCTCGTAGTCGAAGGGCTTAAGCCCCTTTTCGATGATTCTTATATCATCATCGATGTCATCTATCACCAGAACCTTTTTCCTTCGAGCTGCCATACCAGCTCCCCTCCTTAAGCCAGTCGTATATTTTGAGTATTATCTCCCTTTGATGTTCATCCAACCTCTTCTCCAGATTTCTCAGCACATCCTCTCGAAGCCTCTCAGTTATGATGGGAAGCGTGAAGGTGACCGTAGTTCCCTCCCCAGGCTGGCTTTGCACCTCAATTGTCCCGCCGTGTGTCTCGACGAGCTCTTTTGTTATGTTCAAGCCGAAACCCGTATTTTCGGAACGATTCGTTTCATCAAAGATATGTTCCTGTAGTTCCCTAGGTATTCCCGGACCGGTGTCGGAGATGGAGATCTCCAGAAACGGATTATCGACCCTGACGGAGATTGAGATTTCCCCCTGCTGGGTGAATTTCACAGCGTTTGAAAGTATATTGAGCAGTATTCTCTTCACCTTCAATCTATCACCTAAAACGGCGGGGAGGTTCTCCGGGATATCCTCCCGTATCTTTAGGTCCTTTGCCCTCGCCATCGGCTCAATGGTTTCAAGCGCTTCTTTCAGGACGGATTTGAATTCCAGAGGCTCAAACTTCGGCTCCAGCTTTCCGGCCTTTATCTTCGAGAGCTCCAAAGCGTCGTCGACCATCCTCAGGAGATCCTCCGCATTGGCGATAACCCTTTCCAAATCTCTCCTCTGTTCCTGGGTCACCTCTCCGTCAAGCCCTTGGACGATACATTGGGCATATCCTATTATCGAAGTCAAAGGGGTTCTGAATTCGTGTGATATATTGCTTATAACGGAAGCCAAAAAGCTTTCAAGGGCTGACTTCCGCCTTTCCATCTCATCCTCGATCTTCGATCTTTTCATCCTTTCATACCGGATGATAAGAAGATTAATAGCTGTCAATATGGCGACCGATGGCACGGCGATCCAGATCGATCTGGAAAGGATGATCAACGCAACCGCTATGACGAAGAAGGCGATCTGGATGATATATTCCATCGCTCTTACACCTCATCGGATTGGTGTGACTTAAGAATACATTAAAACTTCCACGATTGTCAACAACCCTTGATTTTTGATCCGCTGCTATTGTATCCTAATCCTCGTCAACCACAGAGTGAGGGATAATCATGAGATCCGGCCTTTTTTTGCTGTCGATTTTAATCCTTTCATCATCCGCCTACGCCCAGCACTCGCTCTCACATAACAACGGCGATGTGATCATGGACCTCACCGATTTCGGCGCATTTATGAACTTCTCCCACAACAGCATAAACTCGACCTTCAGCTATCCCGCTTCCAAACCGACGGCCAAGACCTATCTTCAACCGATATCCGAGCTGTGGGCGGGGAATTCGGAGAACTTCGTCGCGAGTTCCGTCGATATCGATCCAAATACGGGGAAGTTGATGCTAGGGGAATGGAAACCAACTGACGTCGGCGCCATCTCATATGCCGAAAATGAAGCCGGAAGACAGGTGATAACGGCGCAATATAAGGCTTCCGATGGGAAAAACATGGATATACTGGTGGATCAAATGAGCTATTCATGGACGAAACCCGGGGGATTCGTGCTGGTCAAGCTCACCATCACAAACCTCAATCCCCTCGGAATCAAAGGGCTTTTGTTGGGTATCCTGACCAACTGGGATGTTGACGATATGGACAGATCGGGTAATTTGAATCTGGACATGGTGGATTGGGACCCCGATCTGAATCTCTCCTATTTCCATGACGCCGATAGCTCCGATGGGACCGATCATACATATGTAGGCGTTATCCTGATAGAGGGTAAGCTTAACAGACATAGAGTTATACCGTATTCGGGGGGCATCTACTTGGATGCTAACAGATTCAAATTGATGAGTGGGAAGAGGGTGGAGAGAAGCGTTGCACCCGGCAATTACGTCTCTCTGATATCGATAGGGCCGTATGACTTGGAAACCAGAGCGCCCAAGACGGTGATCTTCGCCTTCGTGGCGGGCGGATCGCTCGATGAGCTGCGATCCAACGCCGAGATGGCTAGAAGGATGACGTTTATCCCTGAGATGGTGAAGGCGGTAGGAGAGAAGGGATATGTGGAGCTTTCGTGGGAACCGCCGATCGATCCCAGAGTCTCCGGATATAGGATCTATCGTAAATCGGAGGGGGATAAGGATTTCACCATGATCAGTAGTGGAACGATATCCGCCGCAAGGTTTAAGGATTATGAGGTTCAGAAGGGGGAAACCTACACATATGTCATACGACCCGTAACCATGGAAGGAGAATTGAAATACACGTCGGACGAGGTGAGCGTCAAAGTCGTTCCGAAACCCCATCCTCCATCGTTGCTTCGTGCCGGACTCAAGCAGGGTGGTATCGAGCTTTCATGGGATCCATCGGAATCATCTAACCTCCTCGGATATCTGATCCTCAGAAACCGAACCGGCGATGAACCTTGGACGCCTATAGCTACCGTCAAGGCTGATTCCACCTCCTTCTTGGATAGGAATGTCTTTCCGGGGAACGATTACTTCTATGCCATTGCGGCGGTCGGCGAGGGAGGGATCAGGAGCAATCCGACGAAACCGGTGGAGATCTACGTTCCTTCCCTCTCATCTCCTCCCTCGCCTGATATCGATGAGGTCTTTGTCGCACCGAATCCGTGTTCTCTCTCTACAAACGACGACGTGACGTTCCTAAACCTTCCCGCCGAAGCCCTTATAAGGATATATGCCCCCTCGGGCCAGATCATTCGTGAGATCGTCCATCGTGACGGAACCTCCCGAGAGAAATGGGATCTCAGATCACCAGGTGGTGGAGTGGTATCGCCTGGGGTGTATATCTACACGGTCAAGATGTATCTGGAGAAGGGGAAAACCAAGTCGATAGCTGGTAAGCTGGCGATTTTACCTTAACCAGGGGAGACGATGAAGATAGGTAGAATGAACAATCCTATGAGGAATCTGATTAGCGAGGTAAATTGGACGGGGAAACACAATTTCGATTTCCTCGATCTCACCCTTGAACCTCCTAACGCCCATCCGGACAAAGTTGATCTCGACGCCCTCAGGGATCTGATAGCGAAATATAAGCTGGAGGTGATAGGACATACGGCCTATTATCTGCCGTATACCTCTCCATATTCCAGCTTGGTCAGGGCTTCCATCGACGAACTCGTCAAATGTATGGAGCTTCTGGATAGGCTTGATGTCAGAAGGATGGCCGTCCATCCCGATGAGGCTTCGGCGGGCATTTGGGGTAGAGCGCGGGCGATAGAGAGAAATATAAGGATGATGAAGATCATTGCCCGTGAGGCCAAAAGATATGAGATCAAGATCATGATCGAGAATACCCCGAGGCTCTTCAATGAGGTGGATGAGCTGAAACGTCTCTTCAATGAGATTGAGGATGTCGGATTTCTCCTGGATGTGGGCCACGCGAATCTCAACACGAGGGAGAACAAAACGAGGTTGTTCCTCCAGCACTTCAGGGATAGACTGGAGCACGTCCACCTCTCCGATAACATGGGCGGCAGCTCCGACCTGCATCTACCCATCGGCGCAGGAGGAATACCCTGGGAAAGCGTCATCAAGTGGTTCAAAGAGGCGGAATACGACGGAACCTTTACGCTGGAGGTCTTCTCAAGGGATTACGAATACATATTGATCAGCAGGGAAAAGCTGCGACGGATGTGGTGAGATTAAACTTATAGAGCATCATTCCCGTCTATAGATTGCCGAGAGGTTCAATGTATAATGAGGAAAGGTAGAGGTGAATGAGATGAAGGGAAAGCTTTTAATCGTTGTAGCCTTGGTCTCAGCTTTATCCCTTTTCACCGTTCTGGTTGTCGCCCAAGTCCAGCAGGTTCAACCCCCACGTCCGGGCAAGGAGGTTCTGCGTAAATCCCCGACGCCTCCACCACCTGAAGAGAGGGTCAAGCAGATGCTGGATAGGATCATGTCGAGGATGAAGCTGAATGAGGAGCAGAAGAAAGCTGTCGAGAAGGTCGTGATGGCGAAGATCGAGGCACGACGTAAATCACAGGAGAGCTTGAAGGAGCTGAGAAAGCTCGCCAGAAACAGAAACGCCTCTGAAGACGAGATCAAAGCCGCACTGGACAAATTCCGGAAAGATCTTATGCAGAGCAAGGCTAAGATTCAGAAATTGGAGGAGGCTGCTCTAAAGATCGTGCCGATCAGGGCTCAGCTGATGTTCACGCTCACCGGCATATTCGATAACGGCCAGCCGTTTCCGCCGCAACCACGGGGGGAGCTACGCCGTACGAGACCTCAAGGAAGACAGAGACCTGGTAGGATGAGATGATCATCCCGATATAAGGGCTCCGCTGTTATTCGGGCCGGCCAGGAAACAGATACCCTCTCCTGGGAGGGAACCCAAGAATTTTTCTGTCTTTTCGAAGAGGGATTCTGGGTCACGTGATACAGCGTATAGGGTCGGCCCCCAGCTGCTTAGCCCTACGCCCAAGGCTCCCTCTCTTTTAAGGAATCTCATCGTCTCGCGAACCACCTCTTCCTGAGCTTCCACCTCTATCCGTTTCCATCCCACCTCTTGGATCCTATCTATCGAATCGCCGAACCTATCCAGATCTCGCTCTATCAGGGCTGGGAGCATCTCCATCAGGATTATATGTGATAATTTCTCAACCTCACATAGCGGCACGGGACAGAGAGAGGTGAACAGTTTGACCTCCTCATCGCCTGAGACATGTCTGCCAGGAGGAATAACGATGAGGAGCTTCCACTCATCGGGAAAATCCCTTCTCAGTATGACCGGCGGAGGAGGTGTTCCCTTCGAGGCGGAGGATGGGAGATAGGATGATTTCTGATCCGGGAATCGATGGCCGCCGTCGAGAATGAAACCTCCCTCATAGAAGGCCGCAACCCCTATCCCTGAGGTTCCGCCCCTGCCGACCAACACCGGCGCTTCTTCCCTCGATAGCTCAACTCCATATAGCCGTGCGATCCCATGAGCAAGAGCCAACGAGATCTGCGTGCCTGATCCCAGCCCCCAGTGTGGCGGGATGATCTCCTCGACGATCACCTCCAAGCCGCCGAGATCGAATCTCTCCATCATCATGTTGGCGATATGGGCGATTCTATCGGCGAAAGGCGGAGCCTTGTCGCCCTCTATGGAAAGGCCATGGACACGCCTTCGGAGCCTGATCCTAAAGCCGGGCCTCTCAAGGGCCACTCCCACGCTTCCGTCGATCCGTCCTAGAGATCCGTTGAGATCCATCAGGGCGAAGTGTAATCTGGATGGTGTCCGAACGATCACCTCGCTCATGCTTGATCACTCCCCCGGAATTAGGACTTTCCCCATGCCATCCCATATGGAGGTTGCGGAGAAGATCACCTTGGAGGCATACCCGTTGACGACTATCACCCCACCTAGATCGCTCGCCGGATAGGAGTAGATGTAATTGCCGCCGAACTCAACGATCTTGGATTCGTCCACCCTCCATCCGATCATCCCCCCGTATTGGGGGTTCCCCTCCATGATCTTAGCCGCCTCAGAGACGGAGATGAGCGGACCGGAGGATAGGAGCATCTTATACGACTTCTTGAGCTCCATCGATTGGTAATCCAGCCTGATAATCGCCGCCTTCACCGGCTCATCACCTTGAGGGATTGAGGTGACGATCCCCACCCATTCGGCCGCGGCGGGATCGAACGGGCCGACCGAGAAGGGATGCATGAAAACGATGGCGACATATGACCTTTCGGCACCGACGTAATCCACCTCAGGATACTTCTCCATCGAGAGCCAAGCCCTTTCTGCTTCTTCAACGCTTTCCACGGTGAAGTCGGTCTGACTGTAGTAGAACACATCGAAGTTCTTGGGTTCCTCCTTCGTCTCATCCCCCCAGCCACAACCCCATATCGGTAGAAGGGCTAATATGAGAAACCATACAATGGATTTCAACCTTTGCACCTCCAAAACAGGACTTCTCAAAAGTTCATGGAGCGTAAGATGAGGAAAATCTAGGTAACATAAGGGTTTTTGAGCAAATTCGCGATAGATTAGAGCGCGAATTTCCTCTGAATCACTTATGCCATCTAAGCCTTTCTCCATCTACATTCTTCAAAAGTTTTTGAGAAGTCCTG
>JAGGXZ010000075.1 GCA_021162805.1 Candidatus Poribacteria bacterium | reverse complement strand
CGTCGGAAACCCTTATGTGATAAGACTTCCTGGCGCTCTCAATTGTTCGAGTTTTTGAAACTTCGACAAGCCCAGAATTTTCAAGGGTTTTCTCGGACTGAGGACTGAGATTTGTCAGTCAGCCAGGTCAGGACCCTTAGGATTCCTGCGAGGGCTCCTGGAGTAGTAGTTTTCATCATACCAGTCCGCACACCACTCCCACACGTTCCCCGCCATGTCATAAAGACCGTAGCCGTTAGGGACAAAGCTTCCCACGGGCGCCGTCCCCACATAGCCGTCATCGTATCCTTCCACTATCGTCCAGCCGGGATATTTCCTCTTCGCCGTCTCATCGGCGAAGTTCCCCACGAGCTGTCTCGGTGGCATCTCATCTCCCCACACATACCGTTTTCCCACAAGCCCGCCTCTTGCGGCCTTCTCCCATTCCGCCTCCGTGGGCAATCGCTTGCCCGCCCACTCCGCATACGCCTTCGCCCCCCACCAGCTCACCTCGATCACCGGGTGATTCTCGTATCCCGCCTTCGGACGATACTGACCGCCCACAAACTCGATGAGACAATCTGAATCGTTGATGTCCAAAAGCTGATGCCCCTCATCGTCCTCGTTTCTCCCTATGTCGTTCAGGAACCTCGCATATAGCTCGTTAGTCACCTCGTATTTGTCAATGTAGAAGGCGTCCAGGTATACGGTGTGGACGGGGCGTTCGTCGAAGCCGCCCTCGTTGAAGTGATCGCCCATCTGGAACTCCCCTGCCGGTATCAGCACCATCGGCGCGCCGTCCTTGCCGGTTATGAGAGGCGGCGGCCCTGTAGGCAGCTTCACCTTCCGCTCCACCGTCCCCCTCCACGGTATATCCACCGTCTCCTCGTAATCGCGGAAGCCCTCCTTGGACAGCTTCAGCCTATGGCTCCCTGCGGGCAGCCGGAGCACATTCGGCGTCTGACCGCAATCCCTGCCGTCAACGAAAATGCGCGCCTCAGGAGGCGTCGAGATCACACGCAGCGTCCCCATCTTCCTCTCCAGCTCCCCCTCCAGCCTCTCAGTCCGATCACGAACGATGAACACCGTCTCATATACCTTCGGGACATATCCCTCCTCGATCACCTCAACCTTATGCGCCCCGGGCGAGAGCCTCAGCTTAGCGGGCGTCCTTCCCATCTCCCTGCCGTCCACCATGATCTTGGCTCCCTCAGGCGTCACCTGCACATCGAGCACTCCGAAGTTGGGCGTGAGCTTACGGGATACATCGGTCGTCTCACCCTCCCTGATCTCAACCTCTCCGGACCAGTCCATGTATAGATCCTTGTGCAGCTCCAGAACATACCGTCCCGCATCCACCTCGACCTTCAGCGGTGTGACACCCTTCTCCTCGCCTGCCAGCAACACGGTCGCCCCTGCGGGATCGCTCTCCACATTCAGCGTCCCGAATCGGGGCCTGAGGGTGACCGACTCCTTCGTCACCTCGCCGTCACGGATGAAGACCGTTTCGCTCTGTGGATGATACCGATCCTTGCTCACCTGAAGCTGGTAGGAGCCGCTTGGGAGCCTATCGAGTTTCAGAGGGGTCCTCCCGCTGCCACGGCGTGTCCCCGACGAGTCGATCAGGGCCACCTCCGCGCCGGATGGGGTGCTTTCCACCTCAAGCGATCCGAACCCAGGCCGAAGCACGGCCAACACGGTGTGCTTGCGGTCCTTCTCGATCGTAACCCTCCTTTGATATTCGTGATACAGGGGTTTGCTAACCTTCACCACGTGTTCCCCCACAGGTATGGCCGGGTCCGTGTACGGGGTTTCGCCTACCCCCTTCCCGTCAACGAATACCCTGGCCGCCGTGGGTTTCCCATCCGCAAACGCCTTGACGTATAGCAGCCCGAAGCCCATCTCCTCAGGAGGCGGCAGAGGCGTGGCGGTAGCACGGATCGTCTCCACGGGATGATCGGGGCCGAGCACAACAACCTTCTCATACGGCTTATATCCCGCCCTCTCCAGCCTGAGCCTGTATCGCCCGGCCGGGAGGGTGAGCAGCGTGGGGGTCTCCTGCCCCGTCAGTTTACCGTTCAGGAACACCTGGAACCCCTCGGGGGAGGATATGTCTATCCGATAGGCGACAGGCGCGGGCTTGGCCCTCCTGCCTTCCTGAGGCAGAAGTATGAACTCCCCCTCTCCCTCCAGATAGCCGAACTGTGGCGTCTGATCCGCCACACGCGGCACAACCTGCTTCAGATACGCCCCCAGCTCCATGGCCGTTATCACGCCGTCATCGTTCACATCCGCAGCCTCCGTCCGCAATCCCTCCAGAAGCTCATATGTGAAGGCTCCGTGCCCCCAGTCGGGGCTCTCGGCGGATTGCTCCCCCTTCCTCCCCGCCGTGATCACCTCCCTGACGGGCAACCTCGTTATCTTCTTCAGATATCCCCTCGTGTTCGGATCGAGTCCCTTCAACGACCTCAAAGCCAATCCACTGTAGCAGGAGTCAACCAGGAAGAGGATATGCTTTGCGGGTATGAGCTTAGCGGCCCTGTCGAGCTCGTCCATCCCTATGCAGTATCGGTAGTATTGGGAGTAGTCCGGCTTCTCCCCGAGGTCAACCTTGGCGTCATATGGGATCAGGAATCCCATCTCCCCTCCGTATGGCAGGGGAACCGTCTGGCCGTGGCCTGAAAAGAAAACCAGCACGCAGTCATCCTTCTTCACCCTGTTGGGGTTGGCCAGTTCCGCCAGGGCGTTCAGTATCCCCACCTTTGTGGCCCTCTCGTTTGTGAGGATGATGATGTTCTCCTTTGGGAATCCGAATTTGGTCTGTAGCAGCTTTGCGAGCTCTGTGGCGTCCGCCACTGCGTAGTTGAGCTGGTATTGAGGGGGCAGGTTGGGGTAGTCGTTGATTCCGATGAGCAGAGCCCATCCGGTTCGATAGACCACCTCGGGCAACTCAGGGGGATGTCTGCCCACGACCCTGATGCCCTTCTGGGCGAAAAGGGTGGCGGTGATGAGCAGGATGATCGGTATGATGAGAGGAATTATGCGTTTCATCACAATCACCTCCCCTCGGCGGGGGTGAAGGAACCACCCTACGAGGGCGAGACATTTTTTCACAAATGCCTTGCCCCTACGATACGATTCGCCTTACAGGATGGCTAACAATGCCTCCCCCTCACTCAAACATCCCCTCGATTTCCTCAAGGGACTTCGCCACCTCCACCGCATTCTTCAGCGCCCTAAGCCTCTCAACAGGGGTGTCTTCCCTCAGTCTCTCCATCAGCCTTGTCCCCTCAACACCGAACTTCACCTTAAGCAGACTCTCTATCGCCTCCCTCAGACCCTCTTGTAACCCCTGCTGCAATCCCTGCTGTAGACCCTGTTGAAGGCCTTGCTGTATTCCCTGTTTGATACCTTCTCTTATGCCCTCTCTTATGCCTTCCTCCTTGATTATCTCATAGGCTGCAGATTGTATCATGATATCCCTCCTTCGTCTGACCAATTCCATCGCCATCTCCCTCGATTTCAACCCCGCAAATATCGCCATCGCAGTCAACAGATCCGCCTTCTCTGACATGCTCAATCCACTCCTGTATATCTCCTCCTCAGCTTCCCTCACCACCTCCTCTCCCCCTCTCATCACGGGGAGAAACGGATAAAGCCGTATCTCACCCCTCTCGTAGATCTCCCTCCCATCCATCTCCCACATCCTCAAAAGCCTGAACCTAAACCGCACATGCTCGTCCTCATACTCCTCCCTCGCCACCCTGCTAGGCATGAACAGCATCACCGCTGGCACGACCCGAATGTCATACTCCATCTTCAGCCTCGCCATGTATTCCAGCAACCTCAGCGGTATCTCCCTCTCCCATCTTGTCTGGAACTCCAGGAGCAGGATGAACCTCTCATCCTCCGTCTCCACCATCAGAGGGAAGTCGCTTCTTCTGAGGCTCACGCTCTCCTGTGGCAGCCTCTCTATCAGAGAGACGTGATCGGGCTTTATCCCGAATAGCAGTTGCACGATGGAGTATCTTGCAATCTCCACTGTGACCTTTG
>JAGGXZ010000074.1 GCA_021162805.1 Candidatus Poribacteria bacterium | reverse complement strand
GGTTATACCATGATTTCTGCCTCATGGCAATACCAATCTCAGACTTTTGTCAGTCAACCAGACCGATAATCTCTAAAACTACTAACGCGCAGATGCCATTTCCTAACCAGGTTAAACCAAGTGTTCCTATCATTACACCTGAGGTTATACTAAAGGCAATTTTCCCTATCCAAGAGCGTGATACCGTTGCAAGGTAATACTGGTATATCCCTAAGGTGAAAAGGAGAAGTATTAATCCATCCGTGTCAGAGTAACCTACGTGGAATACATGATTGAGCATCGGCATCAACGGCAGAAAAATTATAGAGAACATCGCCTCCCAATATCCGAATAAGCTTCGAGCAAGTAGGAACAAACATACACTCAAAAGGACAAGCATAACAACAGGATAGTAAATCGCAACTTGATGAAGGGACAAATCTGGGATAAAACGATGTCCGATTTTGTAGGCATATGCTAGAAGCTGAGGGAATAATTTCGGTTTGACACTAAGATCAACACCTTCAGGGAAATGTCGCATTTTATCTATCTTTGGAAGTTCACCTTCTTCTACGATCAAACGCGCTTGGCGATAATACCTGTAAGCATCTGGACCTATAAGATATTTCCCTTCCAGTTTATCAGCATTTTGACTTAAGAGGAACACACCTGAAATTATGCTAATAAGCAGATTGAACAACAATATAAACCACAACTTCAAGTTTTCCATCATTCCCAGCTATTTGAAATTATTGAACAATGGCATAAACCGGAATTTTAAGCTTAGGCTGGATGGAGCTATTGGTATAGACTTGAATGATATCTTTTAACACACCAGGTTTTTCCGCCCTGCATGTTGCCTCTATCTCATATATTTTCCCCTGTTCCACCTCGATCACCTTCACCTGAATAAACCTGCTTTCACCCTTGATTTTTACTATTCGTAGATTCGACCTGCCATGTTTTATTAATCTGACGGATTGCTTGCCTTCACTTCCCCTTTTCACAAACCCGAAGAAAAGCTGCTTTGGATACAGTTTGATATCACCGATAACTCTCCCTTTGATCAAGACTTCCGATCTTGGATATTCCCTATCGTTGGTTTCGATGAGGATCTTCTCCTTGATTTCACCCAAAGGAAATCCCGGATTAACGATCACATCAATCGTTGCTACTAATTCCCCTTCATGAATGGAATTGACCTTCGTTTTAATCAGTGCATTGGATGAATAAGCTTTTTTTACCTCTAACTCTCCATGTCCTGGATCGTAAACTTCTATCACTCTATGTACTTTCTCACCGAAATAGATATCACCCAGGTAGAGAAAGTTCGGCGAAATACGTATGATTCCCGCGACAACCCCTGTGATTGTGGCGAAAACCACTCGTCTGTAGGGGTCATTTGAATGAACCCTGACGTATACTGTCTGCCTACCGCGAGCGTGTTTGGTGTTAAACTCTACATGCAGCTTTGTTGACCTGCCAGGTGGTATAACCTTATCGGAGAGCAGGGATGCCGTGCAAGTGCAAGATTGTGAGATTTTTTCTATCTTAAGGGGCTTCTTCCCTAAGTTCTTGATCGTAAAATCATGCTTGATAACCTGCTCCTGGCCTGCCTGCCCGAAGTCATACACGGGGTTTTCAATCTCAATTTTAGGGATGTTGCCTTGGACCACTTTCCCAGGTGATATAACTAACACATATCCATCCCAGATATTTCGGAATTGCTCAGCTGTTACGATCGGTCCTTTATCGAGTGTGTTCTCAAACAAAAGTAGTTTAGAGTCGGATATAGGTTCGACAACCAGAAAGTGATCCGGCTTTATGTGAGCGATCACGGGATGCCTCATCTTCATTAGATCAGCGATATCAATCTTTCTACCGACAGCTTTTAATCCAAGCTTATGAGCAGCGTCAGCCAGGTCTTTCATGGAGGCTCCTTTCTCGGTCAGGTTAATCATATGAGCTATCTCCTCCGCTGTTACCTTCACGCCCAGCATCTGACATACTAAACTTAGGCTCTCCGGACCACACATTGCTTTTTTCAACTCCTCAGTAAATCGATGATCCCCACTCTGCCCAAAGGAAAGGAATATCCCCCAAATAGATAGGAAACAGAGATAGAGGACATATAGTTTGATGTTTCTCACGGTTTCTCACTTCCCCATTTAAATATTTCCTTTGCAGGTATAGGTTGTTTGCTGTTTGCATCCATGACTACAGCATCAACAGGAATCCAATTTCTCAAATCAAAATATTTGGAAACATTCACGTTTACCTTAATTTTCGAAAAGTCCATCGTTGCTTTATACTTATAACCATCAAATTTACCCTCTTCTGTGAGATATACAACATCTACCCTGACCCTATCTGGGAACAGAATAGTTTTCCCTTGATATTTATGCTTTTTATAATGGATGAGCATTACCTGGCCGATATATCCATTCCTTACAGGAGTTTTCGATTCTGACCTCAACACCCTAAATCCTATCTCAGGGGCGATCCACGCATGTTTAAAATATCTATCCCTTTTCCTCCCAATCCCTATCACATAGCACATTATCTCCCTTCTGTTCTTCCTACCACCTGTTCCACTCGCTATCCTAAGCTTCTGTCCTGGCCAAATGATGGCGTCGCTGTATCCGTCCCAGATTGGTATTTTCTCCTTTTTAATTATCCTGAGATTCTTTTCTTTTATGTATTTCCACAGTGGTAATTCTACATATCGGTTATATCCCCATGGAGCGGTATACCAACTCAGCGGATCACACCAACTGCTTATTGCCGTCAGACAAATATCATTTTTGATATACAGTGTGTCCCGCCTACGAGGAATTATAGTTACCTTACTGCCAAGTCCAAGACATATTTCAGTCCATCCCTTTGTTGATCCATCATCGATACAGTGAATAAAAAAATTCTCACCATGCCGAGCGACAAAGGCGACAACCCTCCTGTCTACAATCACTCCTGGGGGAAGTTTGGAGTCATGAGCTATATCTATCTTGGTTGCCTCGCCAGCATACGTTTCTATTAGTGAATCATAGTATCTGATACCTGCTATCAGTGTTTCTAGATCTAACCCCTGAGCGTAAGACATCTTGATTGATATTAACGCTAGAAATATCAACATTTTGGTTATATTTCTCACAACTATCACTCCCTATGTAGAGCAGGGATGCTCTTGCTGAGGCAAAAGCATCCCTGCTTTTTCAGTTAGTGCAGTCCGGTAGCGGATTCCATTGCCATTCAGATGCGTAATTAGGATCGCAATTGTTGACGTTGTAGGTTCTATACTTGCAATACCATGAGCTGTAGGGTGGTTCCTCCTCAAAGCAAGTATATCCGGAGTCATTGCGACATTCGTCGTAAGCGTCATTGCCTACTTGATCATAGTTATGCGTCGTGTTAGGCTGGCAAAATTCAGTGGGACATCCACCGACCCAAATACACCGCATATTTGATCGTGCCCACCATGAACCTCGGATCGCTGCCATCTCCTCATCCGAGAGTGCGAGTGGAGACCTGCTTAGATCTGCTGTGACGAAATAACATGCAACCAGAAGTAACCCACCTACTACCCCGTATATCAGCCAGAATCTCGCTCTCATCCTTCCTCACCTCCTTTCGATTTTAAATTACAAGCTACCATGTTTGATGAAAAAATGGTTTTTCTGTCCTAACTCATATATCCACCCTCCTGATTGACTGACAAAACTCATCGGCTCTACGTCGGAAACCCTTATGTGATAAGACCTCCTGGCGCTCTCAATTGTTCGAGTTTTTGAAACTTCGACAAGCCCAGAATTTTCAAGGGTTTTCTCGGACTGAGGACTGAGATTTGTCAGTCAGCCAGATCCACCCTCCAGGATATGTCGCTTTCGTATCGCCCGTGAGCAAGATGTATCTTGCTATTTTTGGGAAAATCTTAGTGCCCATTTCTCGACGTGCTATGATGAGCTGCTCCACCTCTTTGGGATCAACATGCAATCCATGTCTCTCCATTTGAGATAGTTCCTCCAACCTTCTCCAAATTCGACCATTTTCCAGCATCAACTCTGTGATCTCCACTTTGACCATATCGATCTCCATCTGCTTCAACTCATTGGTTTCCTCCCTCTGTGGATTTTCTTTATGCGTTTCCCCGATGGGTTGTTCCTCCGCGATCTCATCGCTCGCTGAACTCATCTTCTCTTCTGGTGAAGTCATTTTCTCTTCTGGTACTGTAGATTCTATCTCGGAAGTTATGCCGAAATACTCATCAAGTAACCTGTTGAACTCCTCAAATGTAAGTTCATCTTCTTTTTTCTGCGGTTCTGAATTGCTTACCGTTACCCTCGCAGGCGCTCCTACGGTCGTTTGCTTCTCAACCTTCATCTCGTTGGACTCAGGCACTCGCTTCTCCTCTCTATGGTGACTCATCCATATCCCCGTCCCTGCGAGCATCATCACGACCGCTCCCGTTATCGCCACCTTCGTTGATACCTTCATAACGACACCTCCTATCACCTTTACGATTTCCCTACAGGGCAAAATGACCACACAGCCCAGCCTTTTGAGAACCTTCTCCCTCACCTTCTCCTTTGCCCTCCTCACACGCATCACAACGGCATGATATGACAGACCATACTTCTCGCTAAGCTCCCTATATCCCTTATCCTCCAGAAGATGCTCCCTTAGGATCTCCCTCTCGCCCTCAGGCAACTCTTCTATCGCTCTCATCACCTCCTCCACCGCCTCCCTCTTCAGCAACTCCTCGTCCGCCGATGGAGAGAGCAAATCCTCAGGAGCCACCTCGTCAAGGGGGATACAACTTTCTCTTCTCGCTCTCTCCCTCAGCCGATCTATCGCCAGATTACAGGATATACTTCTCAGCCATCTCTCGAACGCATTTTGATCTCTCAACCCACTCAGATGAAGGTGAACTTTCAGGAAGACCTCCTGCGCTATCTCCTCCGCCTCATCGGGATCGTGCAGGATGGAGAGGACAGAGAGGAAGACGGTATGGCGGTACTTCCTCACCAGTTCCTTGAAGGCGGATTGGTCTCCCGATATGATTCTGTCTAACAGATCTTCCCCTTTCATCTTTCTCTCCACTATTATAGACGATAATCTTCGAGATTTTTAACAAAGAATCTTTTGGGCAGGCAGAAGGGGGCTAATGTCGGATCCTATCGAGATACCTCTCATAGCTGAACTTAGGGCTCTTATCCGGGGTGTGACATGATCGGCAGTTCACATCCATCCGCATCTTCCTCCCTCTCGGCGATCTAACAT
>JAGGXZ010000073.1 GCA_021162805.1 Candidatus Poribacteria bacterium | reverse complement strand
TTATCATCCCTTTCATCTCCCCATACCTCCTTAAAGATATCGGCGGGTCAGCTTTCAGCGAAACCCGCCCACGCCCTTTCAGAAACCATGCATCCTGATTCTATCCCTTCCCCCTGAGGATGTCAAGCGGTAAGGGCGAGGCATTTCAAAGGGAAATGCCCCACCCCTGCTTATGCCAATATGTCCGCCTAGAGCTTTGAAAGCTCTTCTTTGAGCCTCTCCACGAGCCACATCCTCATGAGACTTTGATAGGAGATGGACTTCTGCTTGGCGATCCTCTTTATCAAGGCCACATGGTATGGGTCAAGCCTTAGAGAGATCCTCTCCATCTTCCGTTTTCTCCTCCCCAATAGGATCTCGTGCTTCAGCTCAGGCGATAGCGAGAAAGGCTCGACTTCCTCGACCTCATCGGGGAAATCCAGGAACGAATGTGAATCCCAGAACTCTCTTTCTTCCTCCTCACTTTTGAAATTAGGAATTTTCATACTCTTATCCTCCTTTTGAAGTAACCGATTTCCTTTCGAGTCATATCGCGAGCAGTTATCACCCTGATAACCCCTTCCCTCTTGTATTCAAAGATGACGGAAAGAAGTCTTCCGGAGAAGATGCGCCCAAGGGCGTTATAGCGTCCATATTTTGCCTTCAGTCTATCTTATCCTTTGCGCCTAACCTCCTCTATCAGCCTTTTCAAATTCCCGCCGAGGATCTTTTGCGCTTCCTCCTCGGAAATGCCCCAGCTTTGAATCCAATCGATGTCGCTTTTCAACGCCTCCAGGTTGTTGGAGTTCCAGGGATAGTCAAGCCCGTAGATGATCCTATCCGCCCCGACCGTTTCGAGGAGCAATTTAAGGCGGTCAGGTAGAAGGCGATATCTCGGGTCTCGCCCTGAACATTGTGTCAGGCCGGCATAGCAATTTCGGTTGTTATGCAGGACCGCAAGTGCCTGTTCAAAGAAGGCGATCCCGCCGATGTGTTCGATGATGATCCTCAGGTTCGGATGCCTTTGTGCTATATCGTCAAGAAGTATCGGCATATAACGCCTCAAGTTCCAGCCGTGAGCGCCGGTGTGAATGCTGATCGGTATGCGAAGCGACTCGGCCATCTGCCAAAAGTGCTCGATGGAAGGATCATCGAGGCGAATTCGCATAACCGGAGGATGAACCTTCGCCCCGACAAGCCCCATTTCAATCGCTCTCTTCAGTTGATCAGCAGCGTCATGATCCTGCGGATAGATCGTCGCAAAACCGAACAAGTTTGGATATCTCCGGAGCTCACGGCAGAGCCACTCATTGCGGTCAAGCCCTCCACCGATTTCCTCCCAGACACCGCCCTCCCAACCGAATGGGGCGAAACATACCGCACCTTCAACCCCTACATCATCGAGAATCCTCTGTAAGCCGGCTATGGTGCCCATATCAGGTTTGTCCTTCTCCGATCCAAACCCCTTGGGGCTGACATGACAATGGTTGATCAGCATTTCAACGTCCCCCGAATGATGAATAGATTGAAGCGGAAAACGTTACAACGTTAAACGTTGAACGTGCAACGGATCTCCTTTCTCCTCGTTCCTCCTCTCGTAAGTGAGTTCCCCAACAAGCCTCTCAAGCTCTGCAATCTTCTGAACCTCTTTGGGGTTCCTCACAAATATCATCAAGACCTCATCTCCTGAAAGTGAGTTTAAAGGAGGGATATACCAGGGATGAGATGAAGGAGAGGCTCCTTATGCTCCTTATCTTGGACCTTACGAGCATCGAGGGGCGGAGATAAAAGCTTGCGTAAGCTTTAAGCAGGTATTTTCTGAGCTCCTTCGGGGTAACATAGGTTGTCTTCAAAACGGGATGGAGGCAGTCGTAAAGCTCCCATTTCAGGTGAAGCAGCTTGTCCTTGACGTTCTCGAAGAGCTCAGTTCCGGGGTACGGGGTAAGGATCGAGAACTGGGCGAAGTGCGGGCCGAGCTTCTTCGCAAGCTTTATCGTGTTCTGTATCATCTCCTTCGTCTCATCGAGGTATCCTATTATGAAGCTCGCCCACACCCTTATCTTGTATTTTTTAAGGATCTCGATGGCCTTCCTCGCCATCTCGAGGGTTATCTTCTTCCCGTAGCTGTCCAGGATCAGCTGGCTTGCGCTTTCGATCCCTATGAAGACAAGTCTTGCACCCGCCCTTGCCATGCTCTTTACCATCTCCTCATGCTTTACTATCGTATCGACCCTCGAGAGACACCACCATTTCACATCCAAGTTTCTCCTCAGGATCTCCTCGCATACCTCTATTGCCCTTTTGGGGTTGAGGGTGAAGTTATCGTCCACAAACCCTACGGCTCCTATCCCGAACCTCCTCTTTATCTCCTCGACCTCATCGACTATGGATTCAGGGGACCTCGCGCGCCATCTTATTCCGGCAAGCTTCGACGATGCGCAAAAGGAGCAGTTGAAGGGACATCCCCTGCTCGTTATGACCGATGTTAGCTTCCTCTCCTCAAGCCTTGTGGGATACCTTTTGAGGGGGAGGAGGTCCCTTGCGGGAAAGGGTATGGAGTCCAGGTCGCGGATGAAAGGTCTATTCGAGTTTCTCAGGAGGATCCCGTCCCTCATGAAGGATATCCCTGGGACATCCTCAAGCCCTCCCCCGCCCTGGAAGTGCTCGATTAGGTCAAGCATCGTAATTTCTCCCTCACCCCTTACGATCACATCCACAGCGCCGCTCCTTAAGGCCTCCTCATCCATGAAGCTCACATGAGGTCCCCCCATTACGACCTTCTTCCCAAGCTTCTTGAGCTCCATTGCTATTGCAAGCGCAAGGTTAAACCTCGAGGTATCCGACGTTATCCCCACAAGGTCGAACTCTTGGACCTCGCTCAAATTTAATTTGCGCTCGACGTCGAGGTCAACTATTCTCACCCTGTGCCCGGCTTTCCTGAGGACAGAGGCGATGTACGCGAGGCCAAGGGGCGGAAGGCTTATACCTACTTTCCTGAAGCCGCTTGGAAAGGGAGGATTCAAAAGAAGAACCTGCATCTTTAGCCTCCGCAGTTACCGGGTATCTTTTTGACTGCCCCCTTGAAACGGATTTCACCTTATTCTATTATAAACTCACCCCATCTGCATGTCAAGTTTGACAGGCCTTCGGTAGGGGTTTTCAACGCTTTTCGCCAGCGCTGTAGTGGCAAGCCCCCATGCCTGCCAGATTCAGGGGCACGCACAGGGGAATGTCCTTACCACACCTGATTATGCCAAATCATTGAAAAGCCCTGGGCCTTCGGGCCTTCGCCAGAAATTCCCCACCGTGCTTCGAGAGAGGGATCAGGAGGCAATCTATAGGAGGGAAATTACGTCCTACACTCCTAAATTCCCAGCGCCTCGTTTATCTCCTTCTGGTATCCCTCCAGCTCACACCGTTCGATCTCCTGAAGCGAGACGGGTCTGTTAAACCAGGCCGACTCGAATATGGCCATACAGATCGCCTGATCTTTGAGTCCCTCCATGACATCGACCTCCGGAACGGTGCCGATTCGGACGGCATCGGCGAAATCCTTAAGCTCTATCGCCACGGTATCGGTTATCCCGGATGGGAAGAACTTCTCCTTCTGTTCATCCGATATGTTCTCCATGAACTCCTTGATCAGGGCGTCGTTATCTATGTGAGTTCCATCGCGCAGCCACAGACCGCCGTTCCAGTCTATACATCCCTCGCTGCCGTAGATCACCCTGTTTCCGAAACCCCGTCCGGCCGCCGATCCGACCCATGTCCACTGGACGAGGACATCGTTATCGAAGCTTATGAGGGCCATAGAGGCGTCCTCGACGCTCACCCTCCAGGCGCCTTTGCGGTTTTTGGGGTCGCTGTATCGGAAGGGCTCGTACTGTTTCGTGATGGCGTATACCTCTCTGGCATCCGATCCCAGATGGAATCTGAAGAGATCGGCGAAGTGGACGCCCCCGTCCAGGACCCATCCCGCTCCGGCGAGGTGTTTGAAGTTGCGCCATCCCCATTTCCCCAGGTTCTCTCCGACGTCCTGCCAGAAGAACATCCTGGGTTTTCCGATTCTGCCCTGCTGGATCGCCCATCTCCTAGCCCTTTCATGCACGGCGAGCCTGTAATTTTCCGCAACGGCCAACACCTTCTGAGCTCTGATCGATGCGTCCAGCATCAACTTGCACGCCCGCATCGTTATGCCCAGGGGCTTTTCGATTATCACATGTTTTCCGGCCTCAAGACATGGCACGGCTATGGAGTGATGTTCTGAGTGAAGCGTGCAGATGTCCACCGCTTCGATATCGGGGACCTTATCCAGCATGTCATGGAAGTCGGTGAAAATCGCCGGCTTCTTACCCTGGAACTCCTCGGCCTGCTTGGCCCTTTCCTGAGCTCTCTCCTCCACCACATCACACGTGGCGACGATGTCGAAAAGCTTCAGGTCTTTATTCCAGAGCGTTCTAAAGGCGTTCATATGAGCTCCGGACATGCCACCACAGCCTATCAATGCTATTTTGATCGGTTCCATCAGTCCCTCCTGAGTTTTTCGATCTCTATTGAGCCATTTTCCCCGATGAGGCAGGTAACCTGGGCCTCATCGCTCATGGCCTTAAGTTCCAGCTTATGTGCGCCTCCGATCTCGATCGGCCTTATCGAGATCCTGTCGTTCCCGATCCTGAGGGTGGCTGAATAGGCGCGTTCCACCTTTCTGCCGGTCGACCCGGAGTATTCGGCGATGGCCTCCTCTATGGCTCTGGCCAGATCCCCGCGGGCGAGATGGGGCGAAGCGGCGCGGGCCGCCCTCATGACGAGATCACTCAGCCTCTCATGCTCCTCGATCTTCCTCCTCATCGCCTCCTCCTGTCCTCTCTTCAGAACGAAGACGGCCATGCCGGAAAGCAGAGCGACGAAGGCCAGCGTCATAAGCAGTATATACCCCTTCATCTCCTCCCCCCTCCTGAGCATCTTCTCCACGTCTTTGGCATGCAGATGAGGATACCACCTGCTATGCCCAAACGCCGTGGGAAGGGGGAGAAGCAGGATAAACGATAGAACCGAGATCGTGAGACACACCGGTCTGATCTTCACGGATCTTGAGTATAGCATGGGGGATAAGGCAAGTCAACCGTTATCAGGGAGTCGGTGGGATGAAGATTCCCGAAAGTTTATATTTCACCCAATTGCCCGATCTATCGAGGAACTCATATCGAGCCACACCTATCCCCGGCACGAACCAATATCTGCCGACGGGTTCTTTGGATAGCTCCTCACCGTAGCTGGCGGCGAACTCCTCGATCAGATATGCCTCGCGTTTTCCCCCGCCGGGGACCTCGACGGGCTCGCCATAAGAGGTTACCCTTTTCACCAATCTGAACTCGGGGAAGTTCGCCTTGTTGAAGACCTCCCATTCATCCCCAACTCCGAAGGGGAATTTCCAGATAAGCCTTTTGGGATAGAGCACCTGATGAATCAGGTTGATCCCCAGCTCCGGCAGTTCTATATCAAACGCCATCTCGTAATAACCATCGACATCCTTATAGAAATAGGTCCTCTTTATGCTGATAGGGATGTTGAGGAACTGACCGTTGATGGTCAGATATTTACCGTTTGCCGATAGATAATCGGTGGGTATATCGGATTCGTTCTCCAACACCCGACAGGTAAGGCCGTTTACGAGGTAGGTGCCTTTAACTATCAGGTTGAAGGAGGTTCCCTCGCCGACATATGTCCATTTAGTTCCCTCACCGCTCGGCATATCCACGGCGTAGACCTTATCGCCCTTGCTCAGGGTGTAGGAGGATGGTTTCTCCAGGGTTATAAGTCCGTTATCCCCGCATCCGATTATCAGGGATATCGAGACGAATAGGATACAGGTTGAAATCATCCAGAGTCTCATCGCGTTACCTCTTCATGTTGTCTGGGCGGATTATCCAGGGCCCTGTGGGCTTCCATCACCGTTTTATCTATATCCCGCCCATCAATCTCACTCTGATCCTCGTTTGAAACCTCGAAAAGCAGGAAGAACTCTATGTTGCCGGCAGGGCCCTTTATGGGCGAGAAGGTGAGCTTTAACGCCCTCAGGCCCCATTTGCGGCATTCTCGCACCAGTCCGGAGAGAACCTCAGCATGCACCTTCGGGTCTCTTACCACCCCTCCCCGCTGAACCTTCTCCCTGCCGGCCTCGAACTGAGGTTTGACGAGGGCGAGGATCAATCCCCTGCTTCGGACGATCTTCGCTAAAACGGGGAGCACCAGCTTCAGAGAGATGAAGGAGACATCCACGGTTGCCATGTCTATGGTTTTATCGAACATGTCCGGGGAGGCGTATCTTATGTTTATCCTGTCCATCGGTTTCACCCTTTTATCTCCCCTCAGCTTCCAGTCCAACTGTCCGTATCCGACGTCCAGAGCATAGACGAACGCCGCGCCGTGCTGCAGCAGGCAATCGGTGAAACCGCCCGTGGAGGCCCCGACGTCCAGGACTACCGATCCGGTGACATCCAAGTTGAAATCCCTCAACGCCCCCTCCAGCTTCAATCCGCCTCTGCTGACATATGGGATCTCACGGCGGATCCGGATTCTGACGTCCGATCTGACCCTCCTTCCGGGTTTGGTCTCCGGCACGTCATCCACCAGCACCTCACCCGCCATTATCAGCCTTTTCGCCTGTTCCCTGCTGCGCGCCAATCCTCTTTCGACTAAAAGCATATCGAGTCGCTTTTTAGGTTCAGACATCGAATATCACCCTTGCGCACCAGATACCATCCTTGAGCTGTTTGATCTCGAATCCGTGATATGTGACGTTTTTGATGTGGTTGATGGGGAGGTGTCTGTCGTAATCTATCCGTTCGCCCCAAAGGGATGCCTTGAGCGATCTGGGTGAAAACTCTGTGATCTCACCCCTCTTAAAGTAGATCTCCTCAACCTCATGCTGGAAGATCACCTCGCGCAGCATGTCGATAAAGAGCTCCTCCGTTGAGTCGGATGAAAGCCCGATATCGATCCTTCTTTTCTCCTGGACGGTGTTCACATCCACCATGATCTCGATCAGGGTAGAGAGTGCGTTTTGAAAGAGATCCTCAAGGCTCCGGCCGAATATCTCCACGCCGAGATCGGCGGTGTGATCGAAGAACCTATACCTTTCCCTCACGTCTTCTTCTCCGTTTTCTCCAGGCGGGGCTCAGGATCATTATCTCCTCATATTCGATCCAGCCGAAGTCCATGAGGATGTGTAAGAAAGCCTCTTTGGCCAGACGCGGATTGGTCCTTTCGAGAAACCGGATGAAGGTGATATCATGACGCCTCGCCCAATGTCCCCAGCCGCCGAGCGATCTGGACAGCAGATCCATGAAGGCATGTAGCTCCGGATGGGAGTAACCGAGGAGCACGCGGCTTGCGGCAGCGTGCTCCCTGCGCCCATGCCTACGTGACCTCCCCTTCCTCTTCGGGAAAGGGCTTGTCGATGCCTTCCACCTCGAATAGATCCCTGATCTCCTGGGGGACGTATTTCATCATCTCATCATGCAGCTCATACGTCTTTTTCACCTTCTCTATCCACGCCTGCCACAGTTCAGCTACGTTTTGCTCTGGTACTCCTCCGAGTTTTCTTTCCTGTATCGCCTGCTGTACCTGTATCATCTCCTCCGTGTCGATCAGCTTGGACGGCTTCAGATTCATCAGGGACTCTATCTCCCTCTGCATTATTATCTGAAGCGCCTGCGTTCTTGTTATCAGATCGTTCATCGATTTCACGGTTCCATGCCCTCCTTTCAAGCTCAAAGGATTCCCACTTTAGATGCTCCCATTGGAAGCTTTCCCAAACGGGAGAGCCCGTCTTCCGTGTCTGTTTCTTGCTTTTCCTCAAGCCGTTTCACCTCCTAAATTCCACCATAATGATACACTAAAATCACCGGATTTTAAAGGGGGAAACCACCTCTACAAGCTCGCTTCCATCTCATATCGAACGTGGTTTCCTCCATTTCCCCTGGCGGTCTATCGTATCTGCCGCGCGGCATCTCCTTGCCATCTATCGCCCGGAGGTGCTCGAACGGCTCGGCCACCTTACAAGGTCAAAGCTTATCCGAATTCATTCGGAATATTTTAGTAAGGATCGGGATGTGAAATCAAGCGTGGACTTGACACTCCTCGTCCTTTCAGATATCCTTTAACCTGATAGATCGAGGAGGAGGGGACTGATATGCCCAAGATAACGATCCGGGAAGTGGAGACGGTGGCAAACCTTGCAAGGCTGGAATTCGACGAGGAGGAAAAGAGGCAGTTCACATATCAGCTTGAAAGGATTCTCAGCTATATCGATAAGCTCAACGAGCTCGATACGGAGAACGTCGAGCCGACATCCCACGTCTTACCGATAAGGAACGTCATGAGGGAGGATGAGGTCAAACCCTCATATCCGAGGGAGGAGATGCTGAAGAACGCCCCTCGGCCGATCGAAGGATATTTCGCCGTCCCAAAGGTGATCACCTGAGGAGGGGGATATGGAGCTATACAGCATGACGGCACATCAGCTTCGGGATCTTCTCAGGAAAGGTGAGGTTTCAGCGACGGATATAGTCAAGTCGGTGCTGGAAAGGATCGATGAGGTGGAGGAGAAGATCAAGGCATACATAACGATCACCGATGATCTGGCCTTGAGGAGCGCCGAGAAGGTGGATGAGCTGCTCGCTAAAGGGGAGGAGCTGCCGGATCTGGCCGGAATCCCCGTCGCCATCAAGGACGTCATATGCACGAAAGGGGTGCTGACCACATGTGCTTCTAAGATACTGTATAACTTCGTCCCGCCGTATGACGCCACGGTGATGGTGAAGCTCAACCGTCAGATGATAGCGATGATCGGCAAGGCCAATATGGACGAGTTCGCCATGGGATCATCCACGGAGAACTCAGGGTTTTTCATCACGCACAACCCGTGGGGTCTAGATCGGGTTCCGGGAGGTTCGAGTGGAGGTTCCGCAGCGGCGGTGGCCGCCGACGAGGCGATCTGTTCCCTAGGGTCGGATACGGGCGGCTCGATCAGACAGCCGGCGGCGCTGTGCGGCGTGGTGGGGCTGAAACCGACCTACGGGAGGGTCTCCCGATTCGGGCTTGTGGCCTTCGCATCGTCGCTGGACCAGATCGGGCCCATAACGAAGGATGTCGAGGACTGCGCCCTGATGATGAACGCCATATGCGGATACGATCCGATGGACTCCACATCGGCCGACGTGCCCGTTCCTGATTTCACGAAAAGCCTCATCCCCGAGGTCAAGGGCTTCAAAATAGGTGTGCCGAAGGAATACTTCATCGAGGGGATAGATCCGGAGGTGGAGAAGGCCGTCAGGAAGGCCCTGGAGAAGTTCGAGGAGTTGGGGGCGAGCGTCGAGGAGATCTCCCTGCCTCACACCGAATATGCCGTTGCCGATTACTACATCATCGCCTCGGCCGAGGCGAGCGCCAACCTGGAGAGATACGACGGGGTGAAATACGGATATCGGGCCGAAGGAGCCAGAGACCTCATCGACATGTATAAAAAGACGCGCAGCGAGGGATTCGGAGCTGAGGTCAAAAGGAGGATCATGCTGGGAACATACGCTCTCAGCGCTGGCTATTACGACGCCTACTATCTGAAGGGACTGAAGGTGAGGACGTTGATCAAGAGGGACTTCGACGAGGCGTTCGAGAAGGTGGATGTCATCGTCACGCCCACCTCCCCTACCCCGGCCTTCAGGATAGGCGAGAAGGTGGATGATCCGCTGACGATGTATCTGTCGGATATCTTCACCATATCAGCCAATCTCGCCGGCATCTGCGGCATCTCCATCCCATGCGGCTTCAGCTCACAGGGGTTGCCGATCGGGATGCAGATACTGGGGAAACCTTTTGACGAGGAGACGATCCTCAGGGTCGCTTATGCCTTCGAGCAGAATACGGATTATCACACCCTAAAGCCGAGGATAGGTTGATGTGGAAAAGGGAGATCGCCGTTTCCATCGCCGCGGGATTCGCCGGGGCGATCATTGGAGGGATGATAACCGGATGGCTCATCGGCTTTTCAGGCTACAGATCGTTGATCTCATCCCTGCTCATCGGCCTTCTTTCGGGATCGCTCCCCGGCCTCTTTGCCGCCGGGATGATCGGCGTTCCCATCGGGGCGGCCTTCGGCGGGGCGGGGTATCTGTGGGGACAGTTTTTAGACGTGAACTTCCATTTCAAGAGGGAGACGATAAGGTGGCTGATGAAGAGCCATCCGGGTTTAAGCCTTAAGGCCGCCACATCGATAGCTGAGGTTCAGAGACAGGGCGCCACGCCGTGGATCCTTTTCAGGGAAAGGATCGATGTGGCGGACGCCCGGTGGATCATACTTTCGGCAGCCGTGGCCGCGTTGGCGGCATTTTTGACGATCAATCTGATCCGGAGGGGAGAAGATGCCGGGCAAATATGAGACTGTCATAGGGCTGGAGATCCACGCCGAGCTTTCGACCGAAAGCAAGCTTTTCTGTAACTGCAAAACACAGTTCGGCGCCGAGCCGAACACACAGATATGCCCCATATGCACGGGCATGCCGGGGGTGCTGCCCGTCCTGAACAAAAAGGCTCTGGAGTATGCCATAAAGACGGCCCTGGCGATGAACTGTAAGATCGCCAAATTCAGCAAGTTCGACCGTAAGAACTACTTCTACCCGGACCTGCCCAAGGGGTATCAGATCTCACAGTATGATCTGCCGATCTCATACGGAGGATACGTGGACTTCGAGTTCAACGGCGAGATGCGCAGGGTGAGGATAAGGAGGATACACCTGGAGGAGGACGCCGGAAAACTCGTTCACGAAGGGGTGGGCGATGGAAGAATGAGCTACGTGGACTTCAACAGGGCCTCCGTGCCCCTCATCGAGATCGTCACCGAGCCGGACCTCCGTTCGCCCGCCGAGGCGGTGGCATTCTTCAAGGCCGTCAAGGAGATACTGGAGTACCTGGAGGTCAGCGATTGTAACATGGAGGAGGGAAGTTATCGGTGTGACGCCAACATCTCCGTCAGACCCCTCGGGAGCCAGGAACTGGGGACGAGAACTGAGGTCAAAAACCAGAATTCCTTCAAGGCCGTCCAGGTCGCCCTAGAATATGAGGAGAAAAGGCAGATTAAAGTCCTGGAGAGGGGTGATAAGGTCGTCCAGGAGACCAGACTCGTCGATGTCGAAAGAGGGATCACCATGCCGATGAGACAGAAGGAGGAGGCCCACGACTACAGATACTTCCCCGAGCCGGACCTCGTGCCGATAGCGGTCGATGAGGATTGGATAGAGGAGATTCGCAGGAGCATCCCCGAACTGCCCGCCCAGAGAAGGAGGAGATTTGTGGAGGAGTACGGTATCCCACGCTACGACGCCGAGGTGCTGACCACCACCAGATATATAGCCGATTACTTCGAGGAGACGGCCAAGCTTTCAGGCGATCCGAAGGCGGCCAGCAATTGGATCATGTCGGATCTCATGAGCCTGCTCAACAGGGAGAACATCCCCATCACCCGATGTAAGGTCACCCCCAAGCATCTGAGCGACATGATAGGGATGATCGCCAAGGGCACGATAAGCACCAGGATAGCCAAGGAGGTGCTGGAGGAGATGTTCAAGACGGGAAAATCCCCTAAGAAGATCGTCGAGGAGAAGGGACTGGTGCAGATATCGGATGAGAAGTTGATCTCGGAGATCTGCGACAGAGTTATAGCTGAAAACCCGGGCCCCGCCCAGGATTTCAGAAACGGCAAGCAGAAGGCGATCGGGTTCCTCATCGGACAGGTTATGAAGCTCACAAAGGGGAAGGCCAATCCGAGGCTCGTGAACGAGATCCTGCGTAAGAAGCTATCGGAATAGGAGGTATTTGGACTTGGATTGGATTAAAAGGGAGATAGAGGAACAGATCAGGGAAAGCATAGAGGTCAAGCGAAGGATCGTTGAGGGGATGGTGGATCAGATCGCCGAAGCCGCCGATATGCTCGTCCACTCCCTTCGTGCAGGGGGCAAGGTGATACTTTTCGGCAACGGAGGCAGCGCGGCCGACGCCCAACACATTGCCGCCGAGCTGGTGGGCAGGTTCAAGATGGAAAGGAGGGCTCTTGCCGCCATCGCTCTCAACACCAACTCGTCGGTTATAACGGCCATCGGCAACGACTACGACTTCACCCTGAGCTTCTCCAGACAGGTGGAGGCTCTGGTGAAGGAGGGCGATGTTGCCGTGGGAATAAGCACCAGTGGCAACTCATCGAACGTGATCTACGCGCTGAAACGGGCCTCAGAGCTGGGTGCCAAGACTATAGCTCTGACGGGGAAAACCGGCGGGATGCTTGCCTCGGTCGCGGATCTGGCGATCATCGTTCCCTCCGATGACACACCTCGTATACAGGAGGCTCATATCACCATCGGCCATGTGTTGTGCGATCTGGTCGAGAAAATGCTGTTCGGCGGGGAATAATTCACCATATCCTCGGCTGAAATCTCTCATCATTGGGATGGTTCACAATTAGGATGACAATTTCCGCCGTTGTAGGGGGCGCAAGGCCTTGTGTCCTTAAGATGAACCATCCTGGTAGCAGGGAGGAGAATCGCAGATTTGTGGGGGCTAGGCATTCAAAGAAGAATGCCTAGCCCCTGCAATTTGATCTGCAGGAGCAGGTATATTACCGTTTGATCTCTCCCCAGATGACGGGAAGTTTTTCGGTAGGTTCGACGGCTGTCGAGGAAGGTTCCTTGGTCACCTCACTTGCCAGAGCGTGAGCTTCCTTTTCGCCCCCCTCGCCGAAAGCGACCCAGTATACGATCGGATCGCTGCTCTGCCCCGGCTTAAGCGTCACGCCGAGGTCATCATAGCTGAGCATCATCCTTCCTGGGTTCTTGCCGCCCCATGCGCTCAGCACCACCTTCCCATCCTCCGTATAGAGGGCTGCGAACCCGTCCTTTGTCCAGTAGGCACAGTGCGGGATCGGATCATCCCACTGCTTCATCCCGTCGAAGTTCACATTCGGCTCAAATTGAGGGTCGTGTCCGCTCTGGAACGAGGTGACGTTGCCCTTACCCGTGTTCTTGACGACCACCTCGTGCTTGATGTAGTTAACGCTATCGTAGTAATAAGCGGTGCAGGTATATTCCTTCGAGTCCGAATCGTGAGATATGTATCTCACCACAGCCATTCCGGGTTTTTGATCGACTATCTCCCACTTGCTTAGAGCGCCCCAGTCTCTCCAGGCGCCGTTATAATTGGAGGAGTGATAGAACGCCCTGTCGCCTACCCCGATCAGGCTGTTCTGTTTGCCGGGGAGGAACACCTCCATATAGCCCATCTGAGCTGCCTTCTTCCAGTGGGCTTCATATTTGTCCGTTTTGATGATCACGTAGGTGTTGTCCTCAGTCACCTTAACAGCATAAGCTGCTCCCGTCAGAGCGAAAACGGCTGTTATTAGGAGAATCAACGCCTTTTTCATGTTCGTCCTCCTTTCTTGGGAAATTGGGGAATAGCCCTATTCCACTCTTCCGTCAACCTTATTTTACCACACTTAGATTATCCCTTTCAACTCCATTTGATATCGGGTATTTCCTGCGATGGATTGTAAGCCGAATCTGTGTTATAATTCGTTATGATCATAAAACCTCGTGGAGGTTTCAAGGTGAGATATTCGATCTGTAACGAGATGTTCGAGGGATGGAAGTTGGAGGATATCTTCAAATTCGCCGCAGAACTGGGATATCATGGGGTGGAGCTAGCCCCTTTCACCTTCTGCGAGTCGGCCTTTGATCTTTCCAAAGCGGAGAGGGATAAGATACGTTCCGCGGCCGAGAAGGCCGGCGTGGAGGTGGTAGGGCTGCATTGGCTCCTGGTCTCGCCCAAGGGCTTGCACATCAATCATCCTCAGAAGGAGATAAGGGAGAAGACGAAGGAGTATCTGAAGGAGCTCGTGAAGCTCTGCGCTGATGTGGGCGGTAAGGTGATGGTCTTTGGCTCTCCTAATCAGAGAAATGTGCTTGAACCTCTCTCCTTCGATCAGGCATGGCAATACGCTACAGAGGTATTCGCCGAATGTGCCGAGCTGGCCAACGAGAAAGGGGTCATCATCTGCATAGAGCCACTGCACCGTGGACAGACCAACTTCATCAACCTGCCTGACGAGGCGGCGAAGATGGTCGAGGAGATCGATAACCCCGCATTCAGGCTCATTCTGGATGTGTATTCGATGTCGACGGAGGAGTTGGATATCCCCGCCGAGATCAGAAAGCACGCTCGATATCTAGCCCACTTCCATGCCAACGATAAAAACCGGCGATACCCGGGCTCAGGGGAAGTGGATTATAAACCTATTATCGCCGCCCTTAAGGAGGTCGGATATGAGGGATATCTCTCCGTCGAGGTCTTCGAGTTCGATCCCTCCCCGCAGTTCATAGCCCGCGAGAGCATAAAGTATCTGAGGGAAATGGTGGAGGGGTGATGGAGGAATGCGCAGACGCCATATCCTCAGGACAAAAGGCCAGTTGACGGTTCTGGCCTTAGCGATAACTCTAGCGGCGATCCTGATCCTCTATCTAAGCACGGGACGCCCTTCACCCTTGATGACGTTGGGGATATCGGCGTTCTGCGCCTATGTGGGATTTATCCTTGCCTTTACGCTCAGAATCAGGTATAGGAAGCTCCTGGAGCTGAAGTTATACAACGACTATATCCTCCACAGTATCACACGCGGCGTCATCACGGTGGGGCTCGATGGAAAGGTCAGGCTTATCAACAGGGCGGCCTTTGAGATTCTGGAATTGGATGAGAGCGCCGCAGCGGGGACGGATTACGCCAAACTCCTCGGAGATAAACCGGTGCTTAAAAGCCTGATATCCGATGTGTTAGAGAGGGAACAGATCGTAGAGGACAAGGAGATCGAGTGCGTCACATCCTCCGGCAGACGGCTCACGCTCCAGCTCAACACCGCCGTGTTGAGGGATTCAGAGGGACAGGCGGTGGGTGCTATACTGCTGATCAAGGACCTATCGGAGATGAAGCTGCTTCAGAGCAGGATCAGACGCGCCGATACCTTGGCTGCTCTCGGCAGAATAACCGCCAGCCTTGCACATGAGATCAAAAATCCGCTGAGCGGCATAAGTATAAACCTCGAACTGCTTGAGGAAACCCTGCATGACGAGAAGCTGGAAAACGGAGAGGAGGTCAGGGAATATATCAAGGTGATCGCCGGGGAGATCAAACGGCTGGAGGATCTGGTCAAGAACCTCTCGCGCTTCGTCAAACCGCCTACCATGAGGCTTGAGACGCTCGATCTTAACGACGTATTGAACAGAGTGCTGAACCTGGTCAAGATCGAGGCGAGAGATCAGGGAATAGAGATCGTTAGACGGTTCGGTCGGATACCGCCTACGCTTGGCGATATGGCTCAGCTCCAACAGGCCTTCCTCAATCTCATCATAAACGCCATCGAGGCGATGCCACAAGGCGGTAAGCTCACGGTGACCACGCGGTGGGATGAACCCCATAATCTCATAAAAGCCTCCATCTCGGATACCGGAGTTGGTATGCATCCGGAGGAACAGGATAGGGTGTTCGAGTTCTATTACACGACAAAGGAGAACGGGACGGGGATGGGTTTGCCCATAGCCCTTAAGATCATAAAGGACCATGGCGGCGATATCGACCTTGAAAGCCAGGTCGGCGTTGGAACTACCTTCACGGTGATCCTCCCTGTCAGAGGTGAAGGCAATGGTGGCCAGAATACTGATAGCTGAGGATGAAGAGGGAATACGCCAAGGCATGGCCAAGGCCCTTCAGAAAGATGGCCATGAGGTCGAAGTGGCTCCCAACGGCGAAGTGGCCCTGAGAAAGATCGAAGGGGATTACTTCGATCTCCTGATAAGCGACGTTCGGATGCCGGGGATATCAGGGTTGGATCTGCTCAAAAAGGCGAAGGAGATCGACCCGGATCTGATCGTTATCATCATCACCGCCTACGGTAGCATCGAGGATGCCGTGGATGCGATGCGTTCAGGAGCTTATAACTACATCACCAAACCGATAAAACTGGCGGAGCTGAGGGCCATGGTCGCAAATGCCCTCCAAATCCATAGTGTGGTCGTCGAGAACAAACGTCTGCGTGAGCTTCTGAAACAGGAGGACAGGTTCGAATCCATGATCGGCACCAATTCCAAAATGAGGGAGATCTTCGAGCTGATAAACAAGGTTGCTCCCACCAACGCCACCGTGCTGATACAAGGCGAGACCGGCACGGGGAAGGAACTGGTAGCGAGGGCGATCCATAACAGAAGCAAACGCAGGGATAAACCCTTTATATCCATCAACTGCGGGGCCATACCAGAGACATTGCTCGAATCAGAACTGTTCGGGCATGAGAGAGGAGCGTTTACCGGCGCCTATCAACAGAGGATAGGCAAAATCGAGCTGGCGGATGGCGGGACGCTCTTCCTGGATGAGATCGGAGAGATGTCGCTTAAAACCCAGGTGGATCTGCTGCGTGTGCTCGATCAGAGGGAGCTCTTCAGGATCGGCGGAAACAGGCCGGTCAAGGTCGATGTGCGCTTCATAGCCGCCACAAACAGGGATCTCAGGGAAGCGGTCAAGGAGGGCAAATTCAGGGAGGATCTCTTCCACCGGTTGAACGTCGTGCCTATAACCCTTCCGCCGCTTCGCGAAAGGGTGGAGGATATACCTGTCATGGCAGTCAGCTTCCTGGAGGAGTTCTGCAGGGAGCACGGACGCCAACCGATGAGGATATCCCGAGAGGCGATGGAGATGCTCTGCTCTTACTCATGGCCCGGAAACGTGCGGGAACTGAGGAATCTGATGGAGAGACTGGCCCTGACCTGCCAATCGAAGGTGATCGAGCCCGAGGACTTGCCCCTTGAGATAGGACGCTACAAGAGCGAAAAAGCTATTCACATCCGGATCGGAACTAAGATCAGGGAAGCCGAGCGCGAGCTCATTCTCTCCACCCTTGCCTATGTCAACGGTCACCGCGAGAAGGCGGCTAACATATTGGGTATAAGCGTGCGGGCCCTTCACTATAAACTCAGGCAATACGAGAAGGAAGGGTATATTTAGAATGGCGCTGCGCACTTCGCTCGGGAGGAGAACGATGAACGAGGGTATGAGCCGTCGAGAGTTTGTGAGGATATTAGCGGCAACAACCGCTATCGGCTTCAGCGTGAAGGTTACAGCGTTCGGTGAGAGAACATATCAACCTCCTTCTATTAGAACGAACGTCGACCCTCTCGCCAAGGAGGCTTTAAAAACGTTGGAAAGAGCAACGGAATTCCTCCGATCCATCTCCACACATGGAGGATACCTATGGAGGTATTCGGAAGATATGGGAGAACGGTGGGGCGAGGTGAAGGCGAGCCGGATCCAGATCTGGGTTCAACCGCCGGGCACACCCTCAGTTGGCATGGCCTTCCTGAAGGCATATGAGGTGACAGGTGATAAGAGATATCTGGAAGCAGCTAAGGAAGCCGCAGACGCCCTCGCCTGGGGACAGTTGGAGTCCGGAGGATGGACGTATTACATCGATTTCAGCCCCCGATGGAGCCGGAGGTGGTATCGACGTGCCGATAAGGGGAAGCTCTCTCCCAAGGAGATATCCAGACGAAGAAACTGGACATCGTTCGACGACAACACCACCCAAAGCGCCCTTCGGTTCCTGATGGCTTTGATCCAGACGATCGGTCAGCCACAGGATGAGCGCGAGGTGAGAATTCGAGATGCGATGGAATACGGCCTTAAGGGATTGCTTCGAGCGCAATATCCCAACGGCGCATGGCCTCAGGGATATGACGGACGCCGGTATGATCCGAAAGAACATCCCATCAGGCGCTCATGGATACCGAAGAAGTGGTCTCGCGTCTATGTTAAACATTCGTATTGGCTGTATTATACCTTTCGCTCTTATTTACCGAGGATGTTGGTGGGATGAGAAGGTTCCTCAGAGAGTATCACCTCCATTACATACCTGAAACCATCAAACAGATTCATACTCGCAACCCTGATGTGCAACTGATACAAACTCACATA
>JAGGXZ010000072.1 GCA_021162805.1 Candidatus Poribacteria bacterium | reverse complement strand
CCATCGGTGCCATAGGCGGTTTCAGGTAATCAGGCGTTGGGGCTCGATCGGGTAGATCCGCAGGTGCGGGGATGGTCAGGGTCACATCTGCTTGATTTGTCTTAAGCCAATACCCTTCCCATGGCTCCAGATCATCCCCGCTCGTAACGGCCTGATATCCATCTGATACCGGTATCCCCGCCTGTCCCTGCCTATACGCCTCCTCCTTCGTGACGATCCTCCACCTGTATAGAGTCCCTTCCACTATCCCATCGTTAACTGCATTATTAAACAGCTTTCCGTTTATCTTCAGATCGGATACCTTGACGGGCTTGATGAAGGGGTTTCCTATCGCATGCCATCCGGGGGATTGAAGCGTGATGGTCACATCTCCCTGGTTCATCGCCCCTCCGACATCAACCTCCACATCCTTGGTTAGCCTAGTGAAATACCCATGGCCTGTCTGCAGGGCGACCTCCCCGATGTCATAGGGATAGACCTTATATCCTCCGCTTTGGGTGTCGTATTGGAACATCTGGAACGGATCGATATCATCACCGAGGTTGACGAATGGTTCAGCTCGTTGAGGTGTTATGGGGACGGAGAAGAACTTCCAACCAGAAGTTCCTCTTTCCCATTCTGTTGCCATGTATTCGGCTTTCTGCACGTCCAGTCGGAAGTATCTGGAGCGTTCGCCTTGATTGGTATATTGATATGCCACCACGTAGCCGATCTCGCCAGTGACGGAGTCTGTAGGCGCCTGGGTTGGATCGAGGGTGATGACGTTTGATACGTTCCCCTGTTGGTCGAACTCCACCAGGCGTAGAACCTGATATTGACGTGTCGTCTTGGTGAGCCTAACGGACGGCTGGTATTCGAGCGTGACGGTGGCCCCCTGTTTGGCGTTATCGACGACGAAGAACCAGTGATAGGCTAGCCTCCCGTCTGCGGGGCGGATGTCCCGATCGAACTCGTTCTTGCTCCTGTCAAGGAAGGACAGCCGTATTTGGGAGGTCAGCGTGGGAACGGCCCTCACATCCTTCTCATCCTCGCCGTCGGTAGCTCCGTATTCAACTCCGGCTATGTTGTTGGAATCGGTTGTGACCCCATCGGTGACCCTCCAGTTGAGAGACCATGTTGGCTCAAAGGGGGCGTCGGTTGTTCGGAAGGTCCATATGAAGGTGCTGTCCAGGGGATTTCCCGCAAGGTCATGGACACCTTTCTCGTCCACCACCCCGTCTCCGTCCGTGTCGACGTCCGTCTTTATCTCGACGCGGTAGAAACCGTTGGGCTTGAACGGAGTGACGGGAACGAACACGGCCTTGCGGAGCGCCGGGCTATATGAGACATAGCCGGCCACCTTCTTACCTCCATCCAGCAGGTCTGCGACGTAGAAGGTTCGGTCGTCGAAATCGGTAGCTCTCATGTCGTCGGTGAAGGTGACGCTGAGCTCCCCGTGGTAGATCCTCTGGCTATCTCTTGCCTGATAGTCGGGGAGGGTGCACAAGACGGAGGGTTTGGCCTCATCCACCATGAAGGTGACGAACGGCGGGTCGATATCTGTGTTGGGGTTGGGTGTGGCCTTGTCCGTGGCAACGGCTCTCAGGGCATACTCTCCCACGCCCAGATTCCGTATCTGATCCTCTGACCATTTGAAAGTGAACTCTCTCCTGGGAGGTCTTCTGTCGAGCCTGTCGAACACTGTGACGTTGGGGTTATCCCCTCCATCCTCCCATTTCATTCCTGAAAGGTTATGCCATGGCTCCCATACCCCGTCGGGTCGCTTGGATCGGATCTGCAGTTGTATCTTGGCGATGTCCATATCTTCGGAGACGACTTTGATCTCAAACGGATTATCTGATGGGAAGAAGACGGGGCTTATGCGTTCGCCGTCATATGGCGCTATCACGACCGCCCTGGGGGCCCGCAGATCGGCGAACTTCGGGTAGAGCGTGATCGATCGGTTGATGTGTTGGTCTTGCTCCTCCTCTGCTATGATTCTGAGGGTATACTGTTTTTCTCCTGTGTTATCCTTGTCGGCCTCAGGCGGATAGACGGAGACGTTGACATATGCGACCGGGTTTTGCTTGGTGAGTTTCACCCTGTAGGGGGCCATATCTCCGTTGAACCTGATCGTGGGGTTATCCTCCTCGCCGTCGTTAAGCTGTTCATACATGAGAAAGTCGATAGACCCTTCGTTTTCCAGAGATCTATATCCTGTGTATTTGAGTTTAACCTTGTAATGGGCGCCCTCGTGATAATCGAACGGACCTGTCGTATCCTCGGCGAGTTCCATAGTGAAGTCCACAGCTTTGTTGGTACCCGCCTCCCACGGATCGGAAGTATAGCTTCCCGGATCTTGGAAGAAGATAGGCGTGCCCCATCTCGGGTCCACCCCTACCCTCACGGCTATGTTATCACCGACATCGTCATCCTGCAGCACGAAACCGACCCTCTGCTCCGTCTCTTTCCCGCCCTCCCAGCTTCGGGTGAGAGTGTGGGAATCCGCCAGCTCTACCGCGGCACCCTGCTTGAACTCGATCGTCACACCGGCCCCGAACATCTTAAAGCCGGTGCTGAAATTAGACTCGTTGCTTATCGAAGTGGAGGAGGTGATCGTCGTGCTTATGGAGTAACTGCTCAGATCGCCCACATAGATCTTGCGCGAATACTCAAAGGAAGGACCGGCGCTGAAGACCAAAAATTCCATGTTATCCTTATCCAATCCGTAATCCTTGGCGAAATCGTCGAACGTCTTCCTCTTGGTCTCGTCAGGATCGTGCAGATAGGGCACGTAGTCCCTGTCCCAGATGTAGGCCAGGTTGTTCTCCAGAAGGTTCTTCCAAGTGTCGTAAGCGCTCTGCAATCTCTTCTTCTCCTCCTGTCTGTCCGGATCATCCCCTATCTCGTTTATCGTGCTCTGAAGATCATCCATTATCTGCTTTATATCTTTGATCGTGTAGATATACTGGTTGTTGACCTCCAGTATGTCGTATGTCTCGACCTCTTCGGTCGAAAGCTCCCACTTCTTCCCGTTCCATTTAATCCCCATGAAATATTTCGTCTGAAGCCCCAAAGTCCATCCTTCACCGAAGTAGATATCCCCTCTTCCCGCGCCTAATAGATCCGGCAATGTATCGCCTGAGGGCGTCTCCAGACGGCGGTTAGGTGAAACCTCATATTGCACGAAGTAGCCCATCCCCGGGATCGTGTCGCCGCTGATGGCTTTCCAAGCGGTTATACCAAACTTGGCCAGCTTGAGCACATAGGCAAGGGGGCCTTTGACGACGAAGATCGACCCGGTGGCGGCGTTAAGCAGCGCTCCTACGATGAACTTACTCCCCACACTGTCCGGCTCCTCGTAGCTCAGCAGCCCTTTATCCTCCATATCCTTGGAACTGGTCGAATCGGGCGATTTGTCGAAATCGAACCCTTCCACCGTCCGCTCCTCGCTCCAAGGGGAGGGATAGACAGGTATCTCCTTGTCGCCTATCTTTACCTTCATATCGGTGATTATCCCCTTGACCGTCAAGGTATCGTCCAGGTAGGAGTAGCTCTCATCACCAGGTGGGTCATGTAAGACGGTATAGTTGACGATAGGTACCGAGATGATCTTAGCAGCCCCGCCTTTGGGAACTATTCCAAGCACGGTCACCTCTTTGGTCACCTTGTCGCTGTCCTCATACCCTTCCGCCTCCGCCCAGAAAGTGACAGTCTTCGGCGCTGCCAATGGAGGATCGTCGTCCGTCTGCTTGGGCAACCCAGCTACGATCGTGTACTCGGTCTTCCCTTGATCTTCCTCCTCCTTGTAATCGGTCACTACCTTTATACTCTGCTCCTCAGCCTCATCCGGCGTCATCATGCTGACGTTATCCCTCACGTGAAGGATGAAGTTTTTAACTGGATGGCCGTTTGCCGTGGCCTCGATGGTGTAGGTATGAGAGCGAGGTTTGGGCGGGTAGTAATACATATAACCTTCAGGGTTATCGTCCTTGGACAGCCCGAAAAGCTCCAGGAACTTCTCGCTTTCAACGTCGAACAGTTTCGGGTCAGGGGAGATCGTAAGCTCGATCTTAACCGGTATGATCATGGTGACCTCGCCATCCTTCCCTGTCAGATCCACCTCTTTGCTTTCCGGTTTGGCCCCTTTGATAGTTACGGTATACTTGCCGGGATTGAGCTTGAGTTTAAGCGTTCCCAGGTCATCTCCCTCCTGGATGACCTGTTCGTCGTCCACCTCACCGTTATCGCCGCTGACTGTGACCTTGATCGGATCACCAGCGTTGGAGAAGTTGTCGGGATATTTGGCTATCGGGTTTTCGCCGGAGTCCTGGACGATCACCGTCAATTCCCTTGTCGTATAATCGACGAAATCCACGTCGGTTCGTGCACCCTCGATGGTTATCAATCCTGAGCTGGAATCATATCCGGGCGTATCCTCCTTGATACGTATATCATGTCCTTCCAGCTTGGCGAGCATATAGTATTTCCCGGCGAACAGAGGTAGGCTGTAGTTGGTTCCGGTAGCGGTAAGCGATTTTGTACTTGGAACGGATTCAATGGCGCTGGTGGAGCCCACCGGTTGAGCTATCACCTCTACGCCTCTCACTAATACATCCTGGCCGTTTTTCTGAATGCTATAAACTATGCGGCCGCCAACGGGGAAGACGCTCAGATCGACGAAATCCACCGCTAACTGGTTTGGGCCGTTGAGGGTGAGTTCAGTGGTCTGAACCGCCTTCTTGAATTCGTGAGCGTTATCTCCCTCCCCTTTGGATGCTCGGATCTCGTATATGCCGAGGGGCAGATGATTGAACTCATAATATCCCTTTTCATCCGTCTTAGTCTGTAGCCATCCGTCACTGGTCGTGTAAACCTTATCGTCAGCCTCAGCGGCCCGCGCAAGAGCATTTTTATCGACATGGGTCGACTTCAGGGTCAGTTGAACGTCCTTAACCGGTGTTCTCAGGTCAGCCGCTCGCACATATCCGGCTATCTTTCCATCGACCACGGTAACCGACGTTATGGCCATCGTGCTCCATTTGCCCGACTCGGCCAGCACCTTAAGACCGACATCGTAGGTGCCGGCTTTGGGGAACTCGTAAACGGGGTTCCATATGCCGGTTACGGCTATAGGGTGTCCATCCGGGGAGATGGAACAGTTGTTCATGGTTCCGTTGTTCTTGCCGGTGTGATCTTTGATCGTATCGCCCTCCACATCTTCGCTCTCGAACCTCATGTAGAGAACCAATCCATCTTCAGTACCGATCAGCTCTCTCCCCATATCCTCCCTGATCTGCTCCGCCGTCCTCACCACCTTCCAGATCATCACCTCATCTATGTTGCCCCTGAACGCCTGCTCTATCTCGAATTCTCCTCCCAATGTGTCCTGGTCCTGCCCGATCACCAGGGTTCCTCCTCCCTCTATCGTATCGCCTTGAGCGATGGTCTGGGTGTATACCAGAGCGCCGTCCTTGTAGAACTTCATCTCTCCCGTGCTGCTCTCCCATGTCATGGCTATGTAGTGCCATTTACCGTCGTTGGCCGATATGTTGATCTTGCCGCTACCTACCCCGGCAACCCGGACGTCGAAGTTGGTGTAGTTGTATATGCCAAGCTCATTAGCATCGCTTGCCGATGCGTAGGAGATAGGCGTTCCGGGGTTCTGCTTGTCAGAGCTCTTCATCCAGAACTCTATGGTCACGGCGTCGGAGGGGAAATCCCCGCTTACCCCGTTGACGATGACATAGCTGTCGGCAGTTCCGTTCAATTGGAGAGATTCGTTGCTCTCGTCCGAGAAGAACCAGACCCAATCCGTTATTTTACCGACATCCTCTGCCTCGACGAAATCGGGATGGTTTCCTCTGAACTGTATGGGGGTGTAATCGCCTCCTTTGATTCCACCTCTGTAAGGACCGCCCGGCATGGCGGTGGGCATGCCGGCTTCGACTGTCACATCCACGAACTCCGTCTTCTCCATCACCAACCCTTCGGATGTTGTCACTCTGACGGTGAAGGCTGCTTTGTGAGTCCCATCCTCGCTCCATGTGTATTCCGCCTCCCCACGGCTGGTTGTGTCTATGGGATCGCCAGGCGTCCAGACTATATTTCTGACCTTGTGGATGTTGTTCTCCCCCCCCGTCCTCGCCCCGATGCCGAACTTGTTGTGGTGGTCGGGATCGTTCATCTTATTCAGGTAAGCATCCCCCACGTCATACTCCAGTTTCAGCTTGTGATCCAGGTAGACCTGGAATTTCCCCTTGTAGAAGACTATCCTGAATGGGCGCCATTGACTGTTATCTATTGGTATAGGTTGATCGGCGGTCGCTTTTATCTGGCCGTTATCCAAGAACTGGATCTGATCGTTCCACTCGTCGAAGGCTATAGTGTATTGGTCTACGGCAGAGTCCTCCGATGTGGGTGTATCGGTCGCCCAGAAGTAGATGTAGACGGAGTCTGCGCCCGTTCCTCCTCCCGCCCAGAACTCACCCATGACGCTGAAGTTATCGCTGAGGGGCATTTTGACGTATTCGATCTGTCCGCTCTGCGAATTTTTAGCTTCCGTCAGTCTGATGTAATCGCCCTCGCTGACGGCGTCGCCCTCGAGCTGAGGCTCGGGGATGTAACTGTTCACACGCCACTGATATTCTATAGCAGCCCCGGAATAGCTGTTGACGAGAGCACCTTTGAGTTTTACCGGGGTGTTCGCCCTCCCGGTGTACGGACCGCCCGGCTCCACCTTGGGGGTATCGTATATGGTCAGGTTGAAGGTTTTCTCTTGAGACTCGATCCCGTAGTTGGTGACCGCCTTACATCTGATCTGGGCGTTAGGGGTGGGCGAGTCCCATGTGTACGAGACCACCTCGCCGGGGCTCTGTTCCAGTTCGATCGTGTCCCAGTTGTTATCCAGATCCCACAGGAATTTCTCGATCTTTTCGCTTGAGTCGTCGTTATGTGTTTCGCCCTGAGCCATCAGACGAACCGGTTGCCCTACTACCCCCACGTATTTATCCTCATACCAGGACACGTCGCCCCTGTCGATGGCGTCTTGTGGTGGAGTGTCGCTGACGGTGGGACGGTTCCAGACGTAAACGGGGATATACATCAGCTCCGATATTATCGTCTCCCTCGTCTTAGGGCTCGTCGATTTCTTGTAAATCACCTTACAGTATATCCTGCGGTTGCCCGTCTGGTTGAAGGTGAAATCCATCTCAGGCTTATCTCCACGCTTGGGGAAATCGTCGGTGATGGACGGCTCAGCCTCGGTCGCTGATTGCTCCTTCCACTGGTACTCACGAACGGAATACCCTGAGGGAACAGGATCATCCGCGCTTATGGTGAAACGGACCGACTCGTTCAGCGGGACATTCACCTTGCCGTTGGACCCCTTCTCGGGGGAGACGTGGTGGAGCTCGGGAGGGGATTGCTGTTTCACGATGAGGTAGACGTAAACCTGGTCGATATCTATCTCCGCATCGTCATCGCCCGGCGCAGGCCCAGCCCCATCAGGCGCCCGTATCTCCACATGAAACTCATAAGCGTTGCCGCCGTTTGGATCGCCGACGTGATAGTGGTAATCGTCAGGGTATACATCCGGCGTTGTCACGCTTTTAGTCTTACACTCCCCATCGCCCGCCGGTGCGAAACTTCCCCAATAATCGAATTTCCCCTCTTGGAAGTTCCAACAGAAAAGTTCCGGCGGAAGATCTTCGAGATCCCTATCCTCATCCGAATCCGCGTAATCCGTCCTATCATGTATCACTTTGACGCGGATCTGCTCGATAAGCCTGTGATCGTATAGTTCGCTCGGTATCTTGAAGATATATTTGACATTAGCACCGACAAGTCGAATACCCGGCTCGTTGGGCAAATCACCGCATTCCCAATCGCCGCCGTCCTCCCAGAAATAGTTATAATCCTGTCCTCTAGCCGTCATTTTGTATTCGTTATTCCCCACATATTGGTAGTCGGTTATAACTGTGTTTCGCCTGTGAAAGGTCCCGGCGGACGCTTGATCAAGCGGTATCAACATTACCGAAGTAAACGCCAAAATTAGAAACAGATACCTATGAGCCTTATAGATCCCGATCATCCCTCTCCTCCATTAAGGTATGCTTCAGATCTCATAAAAACCCATTCGGGGAGACAAGCAAAATGTATGCCTGGGGGGATAAAGGACAATGAGGGGGAAGGCGATCTCTCCGATGGCTGCCGGTGTTCTAATTGAGTGCTAATAGAATGCTAATATCGTGCTAAAAGTGCTAATAGGTTCTCAAGGCAGGCGATACCGGGCCCAACGGCGTTCCCCCTCCCGCTTCAGCAGACCATACTTGTGAAGTTTCTTCAACAGATAAGACGCCTGATGCAGATCGATTGAAAGGAGATCCCGGCACTCGGAGTTGCTGATGCTGCCGTGTTCTCTAACATAAGCCAATATCCTCTCTTCGTAGGTCATTCCATCATTCGCCGGATAGCCGCTGGAACGTTTAATTACCAGCTCTTCGATTCTCTCCGAAGAGGGAGGCTTCACCTCATAGGTAGAGTTAGAAGGGATAAGCCGAAGATGCCATGGTAAAATGATTGACCCGCCGCTTTTTATCAAGGCGTGTTCTATAATGTTCTTTAACTCACGGACGTTTCCCGGAAAATCATACTCCATCAAAACCTCCAGGGCCTCCTGACTTATAGCGGGCTCCTTCACGCCCATTTCGGCGGCGAACATATTGAGGAAGTGATCGACCAGAAGGGGGATATCCTCCTTACGTTCACGCAGTGGGGGTACTACCACAGTGAACCCCGCCAGCCGGAAGTAGAGGTCTTTTCTGAACGTTCCTTCCGCTATTTTAGCCTCCAGATCCTGGTTCGTGGCGGCTATTATCCTGACATCGACCTTTTTCTCACGGGTGCTCCCGACAGGCATGATCGTTCCGGTTTCGATAGCCCTCAGGATCTTGGGCTGTAGCTCAAGCGGCATATCGCCTATCTCATCCAGAAAGAGTGTGCCACCGTCAGCCAGTTCAAAATATCCCTTCTTGCTCGAGCTTGCCCCTGTGAAGGCTCCCTTCACATGGCCGAAAAAGGACGATTCGGCGAGTTCCCGCGGTATGGCCGAGCAGTTAACGGTGATGAACGGTTTATCGGCCCGCGTCCCACCGAAATGAATCGCCCGGGCTATCAGCTCCTTGCCCGTCCCGCTTTCACCCGTAATGAGCACGTTTGTCCTTCCCACGTTCTGGAGTTTACGAACGTCATCCAGGATTCTGGCGATGGTTTTGCTTTTACCGATGAAGCTTTCTATCCCCCACCGTTTGGCCTCCTGATGGGAGATAAGGGAGAGGTGTGCTTCTGCCTGATCGCGCTCTATTTCCGCCTGCTTACGCCTGGCGATCTCCTGCTGTAGTCTCTGATTTGCACGCTTCAGCTCCATCGCCTGTCGTTCCAGTTCTCTGTTTCTCTGTGCCAGCATCTCCGTCAACAGTTTAATCTCCAGATGTGTCTTGACGCGAAGGAGCACCTCTTCCTTCTCGAACGGTTTCGTTATGTAATCCACGCCGCCCGCTCGAAACCCCTCCAAGATTCCCTCTTTATCATCTCTCACGGTCACGAATATCACGGGGATATGTCGCGTGATCTCATTCCGCTTCAGCCGACGACATACCTCGTAGCCGTCCATTCCAGGCATCAACACATCCAGAAGAATGAGATCCGGCAAAGCGCCCGTTGCTATTTTCAAAGCGGTTTCTCCGTTTGAGGCCCCCAGGATGTTATACCCTTCCGGCTCAAGGGCGTCCCGCAGAACCTTCAGATTAGCTGGAAGATCGTCAACGATAAGGATCTGTGGATTACCCATGTTGAATACCCCCTAGGATCTCCAAGACTCCCGCCATATCGAAGTTTTGGCTCAACTCTCGAAGTCTCTCCGCCAATTGAGTCTCGGCCTCGCCGATCTGCTCAACCTGGCGAAGAATTCTCTCCAGCTCGGTCACCCGACCGTATTCGGCCGCTTCCCTCAAACGCTCGAGAAGGTCTTTAGGAAGTTTTATCTCCGACGGATTAACCGATGGAACATCGAGCTCCTCAGTTTCATACTGGATTTGCAAGAGCCGTGCCATGCTCCCGTAGATCTGCTCATCGCGGAAGGGCTTGGCGATGAAGTCATCAAACCCAACCTCCAGATATCTTCGCCTCTCATGGGAAAGGGCGGAGGCCGAGACGGCCACCATCTTGGGAGGGTTGTGCTCACACTCCAGGATTCGCCGCGCAAGCTCAATTCCATCCATGACGGGCATCCGTACATCCACGAACAGAATATCCGGCCGGTGTGAACGCACATATTCCAGCGCTTCTCGCCCGTCCTCGGCCGTTATCACGGAGACACCGATATCGGATAACATCCGGGATAAGATCTCACGGCTTTCCCTGTCATCGTCTACAACCAGCGCCTTTACATGATAGCCTCCCGCTAGATGTATAACCCTTCTCCTCGGTGTCCTTGGCCGAGCTGTGGCAACCCGCCTGAGGGAAAGCTCGAAGAAGAAACGGGATCCCTCCCCCTGTGTCGACTCAACTGACAGTTTACCGCCCATCAGTTCCACGTATTTTTTGGCGATCGTCAACCCCAGTCCCGTCCCTCCACTTTTAATCCCACCTGTCCCTTGGGTAAAGGGCTCGAATATCCTATTTTGTTCCTCGGGCGGGATACCTATCCCTGTGTCGATGACCTCAAACATGAAATAGGTAGGTTTCTCACTGATCCGCAGTGTTACCCCTCCCGTTTCCGTAAACTTCACGGCGTTAGATAACAGGTTGATCAGGATCTGTCGGAGTTTACCCTCATCGCCGTGAACTATGAGATGAGAAGGCGGATATCCGCTTCCCCTCCACTCCACCTGCCACGTCAGATTTTTCTGTTCGCAGCGAAGTTGAAACATCACGGATAGCCCTTCGATGAGGCGGACGAGATCGAAATCGGTCTCCTGAAGTTCCAACCGTCCGGCCTCGATCTTAGAGATGTCAAGGATATCGTTGATCAACGCCAGCAGATGATTTCCGCTCTCCTCAATGGTTTCGACGGCAGCTCGATGGCGAGGATGCAGATCGGGTTCATGTTTAAGTAGTTGAGCATATCCTAAAATCGCGTTCAGCGGGGTTCGGATCTCATGGCTCATGTTCGCCAGAAAGATGCTCTTGGCCCGATTGGCCATCTCAGCCTCCTCCTTGGCCTTTTGAAGCTGGGCGTTCTTCCGACGTTCCTGCTCGAGCAGTTGAACGCGCAATCTCCGGGATTCCCTCCGCTGGGCGTAGTAACGTAAGCCAAGGAGAACTGTCACCGTTAGCAAAGCCGCTATAGCGCATCCGGAAGGCAGGAGAACCCATCCTCTGAGATACCATGGAGGGATAACTTTCAAGGTAATCCGCGCCGGATCGGAATAGTTAAGGTCCCGATCTATCGCCTGTACCTCGAACAGATAGGTGCCCGCCTTCTTAGGCGTCCATTCAAAGCGTGTTTCCCCCGATGGATGTGAATAGGGAGGGCGGGCCGATGAATCCGCCCTATAGATCCGCCAGCGATATAGCCGTTTTTCAAGCGGGGTGTTAAAGTCGATGGAGTGATACTCGATGGTCACCCGCCTTCCCGCCGTAATAGGGGGAACCGATGTCAGGTCGGTGTATATCCGATCGGACCGCACGGAGACGATGCGAACGAATGGCGGGGAGAGGTCGCGATGGTAACATGTAAGGCCGTTGTTCGTCCCGATCCATATAATTCCCCTGCTATCCTCATAGATGGCATAAACCGTATTGCTTATCAACCCATCCCTCGTGTCCAGCGACGTCCATGTCGTGCCGTCATATACGGAAACACCACCTGAGTCCGTTCCGACCCATATCCTACCCTCAGAATCCCTATAAAGGGTCGAAACGTAGTTGTCCGCCAGCCCATCCTCAATCGTGATGCTGAGAAATCGATCCCCATCGTAAAGTGATATTCCATCTGACGTTCCAAACCATAGCGTCCCATCTGGTCCACGACAGATGGCATTAACCATGTTGCTCAATAACCCATCCTCAACCGTTATGTTATCGATCTTCCGACCGTCATATCGGAACACCCCGCCCTCGCTGGTTCCGAACCAGGCGATGTTGTTATCGACGTAGATCGCTTTAACGTGTGTATCCAAAAGTCCTTTCTCCTTCGTCAAAGTTTGAAACGAGAGTTTATCGATATCTAATCGTGAAACCCCGCGTGTTCTCATTCCAATCCACAACGTTCCATCCGCGGAGCCGCTGATGACGTTGACGTGGTTATAGGCCAATCCATCTTTCTCATCAAACACCTTGAATCGTTTGCCGTCGTATCTGATTACCCCGCCTCCGTTTGTTCCGAACCAGAGCGATCCGTCGGGAGCTCGATATATGGCTTGGACTGACTCGTTGGGCAATCCGTTGCGCGTGGTATAGTTGATGAAGGTTTTACCGTTATATCGGGAAACGCCGCCGCTCGTCCCGATCCATAGGTTTCCTCTCTCATCCTCGGTGATTGAAAGCACCCTGTTATGTGGTAGACCGTCCTGAGTTGTGAAGTTTATGAACGTGTGTCCATCATATTTGGATACCCCGCCTCGATAGGTTCCAAACCACAGCACGCCGCTGGCATCTCGATAGATAGCCTTCACCTGGTCATATGATAGTCCGTCATGAGTTGTGAATGTGATGAATCCCCGACCATCGTATCGGGAAAGGCCCCGGTTTGTACCGAACCATAATGCCCCTTCACCATCCTCGGCGATCGCCATTATGTTGTTATCCGCGAGTCCATCGCGGGTCGTGAGGTTAAGAAACCTTTCGCCGTCATATCGCGAGACGCCACCGCTTGTCCCGATCCATAGGATGCCCCTTGTATCCTGATAGATCGCCGTTATCACGTTATTCGCCAGCCCATCACGCTCGGTGAAGGTGACAAATCGTTTGCCGTCGTAACGTGATAATCCGTTGGATGTCCCGAGCCAGATTACTCCATCGTGATCGCAGTAGATCGCCCGTATCTGGTTGTTCGCCAGCCCATCCTTGGTGGTGAAGTTGATAAACCTCTTGCCGTCATAGAGTGAGACGCCCTTTTTCGTTCCGATCCAAACTCTGCCGTCTAAGTCCCCACAGATCGCCCTGACATCATCGGATATCAAGCCATCCTTCTTTGAGAAACAGATGAAGTTCCTGCCATCATATCGGTAAAGGCCGCCACCGTGAGTTCCAAACCATAAGATACCGCTATCATCACGGTAGATGGAGGTTATCCAATTCGATCTCAGGCCATCCTCTCTCGTAAAATTGACGAATTTTCTGCCATCATATCGCGAGATGCCGTTTTCGGTTCCAAACCATAGGTTTCCCATCCTATCGCTTTGGATGGCGTAGACCTTATTGCTTGCCAGCCCATCGAGATATGTGTAGCTTCGCCAAGTTCCCTTTTTAAAAGGCGCGAATTGAAAATTGATACCGGAGAGCCTTTTGCCGATCTTGACCTTCACAATCCCATCACCGGATGGTGAAACGTAATATTGATATCCTTTACCCGTATAGCATCTCACTTGATACTCTCCCGGCCTCAGATCGACGAAGCTATACCGCCCGTTCTCATCGCTCAGCGTGGAGGCTACGACATCGGGCTTGGACTTCGCATCTCCCGATATCCGTACCGCCTGTACCGTTATTCCCTCCAGGGGAGTTCCATCATATGCCGATACCATACCCGATATGCTCACAGCGGTGGAGAGCTTAAGGACGATGGCTCGATGTTCCTTCGGCCCGATTCGAACCCCCAGCTTCCAGGTCCCCTTCTGTCCCCATACCGCCGTTAAATCATAGGGCCCTCCATCCGGATAGAAGGCCATCCAATACCTACCCCTCTCGTCGCTGCTCGCCTCGGCGATCACTTCGCCCCTCCGTTCGAGCCGAACCTCGGCCTTATCAAGGGGGAAACCGTTCTCGCCCACCACCTCTCCTGAAACTACACCGGGCAGAGACAGATCCTCCGGAGATGGAAGTTCTGTTTCAACGCAGCGAGCCCCTCCCTTCAACACGCCATCATACCCATTCGGCGATAGATCACGGGCATCTCCACTGTCGAAATCCCACAAACCCACCAACCCCTCCTCATCTCCCCTCAACTTCCGGAACATATCCAACCGTATCTCCTCCCCACTGCGGGCCACACCCCAAACCCTTACCTCATCGATCTGACCCTTGAAATACTCATTGGCCGACCACAGCGGCCTGCCTATGTAGTTGTGTTCGTCATTCCCTATGCGGGAGAAGCTTCCCCTGTATCTGTGTTCCCCGACCATCACCCCGTTGAGGTATAGTTTCATCCCTCCTCCCCCTGAGACAGCCGCAATATGATACCACTGACCTATTCTCAGAATCTTGGGCACCTTGATGAGACTTAGCTTCAGATTGTCGTAGATGTAATATTGAAGATCCGGGTTATAAAGGCTATTATTTATCGCCATTGCCTGCCATTTTTCCCCGTTTCCGAATCCGAGGGGCTGTGAGAAATATCCGAACCTCTCCCACCTGACCCATGCTTCCACGGTAGCCTGGGAGAGGTGTCTGAAGATGCCGGAGGGCAATTGGACGTAATCATCCTCGCCGTCCAATTGAAGCACGAGATTTCGCGTTTCAGCGGGAGATAAGTCCTGAAAGGCGAGACAAAATATGAATCCCATTAGGAAAAGCGCACAAAACCTCCGCATGATGCTGCCCAGTCCCACATCTATTGAATCTCAGCGCCTTGTCACACCGTGTTGGGGATCTTCACGATAAAATTTTATCAGCTTCTGCGGATGAAATCAAATGCTCCCTTCCCCGAAGGTGTATGAGGAACCGGGATATATTTACCTCCTGATACCGTCGAGAAATATAGTCTTGATCGCCTCAAAGCTTTGACTGTCTCCGGAGACAAGCTGCGGGGAGATTATCCTGGCGAAAGCGATTCCCCTGACCATGGAGGAAAGAGCGAACGAGGAAATCCTGGGATCAAGATCCGGCTTGAACACCCCTTTCTCTTGTCCTCTCCTGATGCATCGCTCGATAAGCTCTATCGATCTGTTGATCGGTCTGAAGATCTTCTCTCTGACGAGGGGCATGCGGTTTCCATGGAACCTATCGGCCGGTGGTTTGAACTTCTCAGGGGTCATATGCCGGATGAGCCTTTCGTGGGATTTGGCGAATTTGAAATTAAGGGCTATGATCTGGGATATCGCCTCCACCGGATCATCCACCTCCGCTTCCACCTCTTCGAGCTTTGAAACCATCTCGATGAGTTTCCTCTCCATCGTCGAGAGGAACAGGTCGAGCTTATCCTTGAAGTAGAGGTAGATCGTTCCTTTCGCCACGCCCGCCTTCTGCGCTATCTCGTCAACGGTGGCCAAATGAAACCCCTTTTCGCTGAAGATCTCCTCGGCGGCGTCGAGTATGATATCCCTCTTTTCACTCCTGCGAGGCATCTCAACCTCCTGTAAGTGACTGACTGGTCAGTATTATAACATTGCGGCTTGGGTATGTCAAGAATAACGTCCGTCGTAACTGGGAGGAGAAAACGGTGTGGCCAAACGCCTGTCCGCCAACGGTCAGACAGCAGGTAAGGCTCCATGCCCCTTAGGGCAGGAGTTTAAGGAAGGACCTCAAGGAAAATAAGCGATACCGAGGCTGGCAACCGCTCTGGTAACATATTATGGAAATCCTCGGATGGCGCTATAGTTCACTTAATGATCGTCATTTTTCCTATAGCCATGAAAGAGCCTGCCCTCAGAACATAATAGTATACCCCACTTGCCACGCGATTGCCATCCATGTCTCGCCCATCCCAATACCCACTCCTCAACTT
>JAGGXZ010000071.1 GCA_021162805.1 Candidatus Poribacteria bacterium | reverse complement strand
CGGATGAGCTCATCGCTTCAGATTTTCAAGATCGAGGCGGATGTGCAGTGTGCAGATCATCCCATCACGGTGGATGAGTTCCTCAAGCTCTTCGATGAGGACGCACAGGCGGAGCTCATCGACGGAATGGTGGTGTTTGACATGGCCGCTAGATTCGATCATGAGATGACCTTTCATTTTCTCTATAACTTGCTCAGCCTCTACGCTGAGAGACACAACCTTGGTATAGTTTTAGGCTCACGAAGCTTAATCCGAATCGACCCATACACCGGATTGATGCCGGATATTCTGTTCATCAGAGCCGATAGGAGACAGATCATTGGCGAGAAGGAGATTAAAGGCTCTCCTGATCTGGTGGTTGAGATAATCTCCCCAGGCGAATCTCGACCGGATGTGATAAGGAAACAGGTCAAATATGAAAGCGCGGGGGTGAGAGAGCTCTGGTTGATAGATCGACCGCATGGGGAGGTGAGAGCTTTCCGACTGGGCAGCGATGGGAGGTTCAGGGAGATGAGAATTGAAGGTGGAATCCTCATCTCAGATGTGATAGATGGCTTCTGGGTTAAGACGGATTGGCTCCTGGCCGATCCGGAAGATATACCTAAGGCGCTGGATGCGCTGGAGGAGATCGAGGGAAAATCTGAGGGGAACACAAAAGGAGATGAAAGGAGGAAGTAAAAATGAGAGAGCCGATCCATGCCTACATGAAGGTCGGGTTGATCCATTTCATGGCCTTTCCCGAGACGATCAAGGGTGAAGGTCCGATCGCCGAGACCGTCAAGAAGATCGCCGAGGATGAGTTCTTCACGGCGATCGAGATTACATGGATGAAGGACCCCGAGGTGAGGAAGCAGGTCAGGGAGATGATCGAGACAAGCGGCATGACAGTCGGATATGGCGCTCAGCCCGCTGTCCTGACCATTCCGCTTAACCCTAACTCTCTGGATGAGGAGGAGCGGCGGAAGGCGGTTGAGGTCCTAAAGGGACAAATTGATATGGCATATGAGATGGGAGCAAAGCGGATGGCATTCCTCAGCGGCAAAGACCCGGGCGATGAGCAACGCGATGCGGCCGTTGAGGCCCTGGTGAAAACAACTCAGGAGCTATGCGACTACGCTGCCGAGAAGGGAATGGGCATAACGCTTGAGACGTTCGACAGAGAGGTGGATAAGAAGGCCCTCATCGGCCCGTCCGAACTGGCGGCTGAGTTCGCAAGGAGGGTCAACCGGGCCAACTTCGGACTGATGGTGGATCTATCACATATGCCGCTTCTCAACGAGACGCCGACTGAAAGCGTGTGGCTGGTCAAGGACTACCTTGTCCATGCCCATGTAGGCAACTGCGTGCTCGATCCGAATCATCCGGCATATGGCGATCAACATCCGCGTTTCGGAATCGGCGAGAACGACGTCGAGGACGTGGCCGAGTATCTCGATGCTCTCCTGGACGTGGGTTTCCTCAACACGGATGATCCGCCGATAGTGAGTTTCGAAGTCAAACCCATGGAGGGCGAAGATCCCGATCTCGTCATAGCCAATGCCAAGAGGGTTCTCATACAGGCCTGGGCGATGATCTGACAGGATATGGGGCGGGCATGGCTACTGAAGATTTCCTTCTCGAAGCCATGCCCGCTCCTTGCATTTTAGCATTGGGAGGCGCTCAATGAGGCTAGCCGTTCTCGTGAAGCAGGTTCCTGCCACTGATAAGGTTAAGATGGATGAAAGGACGGGCACGATGATCAGGACGGAGATGGAAGCTGTGATTAACCCGTTGGATCTCTATGCAGTTGAGGAGGCCATCAGGACGAAGGAGAGACTACAAGGTGAAGCCGAGATCACCGTCATCTCGATGGGACCCGCTATGGCCGTTGATGCCATCAGAGATGCCATTTCGATGGGATGTGATGGCGGTTATCTCATCTCGGATAGGAAACTTGCCGGTTCGGATACCCTCGCTACCGCCTATGCTCTCTCATCAACTATTAAAAAGCTTGGCGGTTTCGATATCATTTTTACGGGTGAGAGAGCAACGGACGGGGAGACAGGCCAAGTTGGCCCCGGAGTTGGAGCGATGCTCGATATTCCTATACTGACCTACGTGAGCAGGATAGAGGAGATAGAGGATAGAAGGATCAGGGTTCAAAGGGCGATAGAGGGTGGACATGAGATCGTGGAGGCGCCCTTACCCGCTCTTCTCAGCGTGGTGAAGGAGATAAACGAGCCGAGGATACCAACGTTAAACGGAAAAATTAAGGCGAGGAATGCTGAGATACCCATCCTGTCCCTTGAGGATATAGGTGCTGATGAGGAAAGGGTCGGTCTTAGAGGATCTCCCACGAGGGTCGTTAAGATCTTCTATCCGAAGATAGCGAGAAATGGGGAGATCATCTCGGCCGAAGATGTGGACGCAGCCGTGGATAGGCTTATCCAATTCCTTAGAGAGAGGGAGATCATATGATGGAGGAATTCAGAGGCGTTTGGACCTTAGGAGAGCAAAGAGAAGGGGAGATCCATCCTGTCTCCTACGAGCTGCTGGCGTGGGGCAGGGATCTTGCTGATAAACTCGATGTGGAGCTGTCCGCTGTCATCTTAGGCCATGGCCTTAGGGGAAAGGTCCAGGAGCTCATATATAGGGGGGCTGATAGGGTCTATCTCGTCGATTATCCTGAGTTGGAAAACTTCTCCGTCGATCCGTACTCGAGGATCCTGGTTTCGCTCGTTAAGGAGTATAAACCTGAGGTGTTTATCGCCTCTGCTACCACGATGGGCAGGACGATCATGCCCGTTCTGGCGGCGAAGTTATCGATAGGACTTACGGCGGACTGCACAGAGCTTGATATAGAACCCGAAAAGCGGCTACTATTGCAGACGAGGCCGGCGATCGGCGGAAACGTGATGGCCACGATCAAAACCCCAAATCATAAACCGGCCATGTCCACCGTCAGACCCAAATCGAAGAGACCTCTCCCGAGGGATACTTCAAGAAAGGGCGAACTTATCCTCAAGGAGTTCGACGGGGATTTCCTTCGATCGAGGGTGAAGCGGGTGGGGTTTATAAGGGATGAGACATCTGAATCTCCCATTCAGGACGCTGATATCGTGATCTCCGGAGGAAAGGGGCTGAAAGATAGCAGGAACTTTCAATTACTATTCGAACTCGCTCAAATCCTGGGAGGCTCCGTGGGAGCATCAAGGATGGCGGTGGATATGGGTTGGATACCGTACTCACATCAGATCGGCCTCAGCGGTAAGACGGTCAGTCCCAAACTCTATATGGCTGTCGGCATATCTGGAGCTGTTCAGCACCTAGCGGGTATGTCCTCATCGGAGGTCATCGTCGCCATAAATAAGGATCCGGACGCCAACATCTTTAAAGTGGTCGATTTCGGCATAGTGGGTGATCTGTTCGAGGTGCTTCCTGTTCTCATAGAGAAATTGAAAGCAATTAAAGGGGGGATGGAAGATGAGGTATAAGAAGGTCACGCCTGAGATCGTGAAGGAGCTGAGGGAGATCTGCGGCGAGAGGAACGTCATATACGAGGAGAAAGAGAAACTTGAAGGTTACTCCCATGATGAGGCGGGGAAATTCTACTTTCACATGCCGGAGGTGGTGGTAAAACCGGCCGCTGCCGAGGAGATCGCTGAAGTGATAAAACTCGCTAATAGAGAACGCATCCCTGTTACCCCCAGAGGAGCGGGGAGCGGCCTTGCGGGGGCATGCGTGCCGATATATGGAGGCGTTGTCCTCTCACTTGAGAGGATGAACAGGGTCCTGGAGATAGATAAAGTAAACCTCGTCGCGGTCGTGGAGCCGGGTGTCATCACGAACGATCTGTGTAGGAAGGTAGCTGAGGAGGGTCTCTTCTACGCCGGATATCCGATGAGCGTTGAGACAAGCTTTATAGGCGGAAATATCGCCACGAACGCCGGAGGAAGCAAGGTCATAAAATACGGCAATACCGGCCATCACGTCCTAGGATTAGAGGTGGTCCTGCCGACAGGCGAGATCGTTCAGTTCGGCGGCAAGAGGAGGAAGGACTCTAGCGGTTACAACTTCGTCAAGTTCCTCGTCGGCTCGGAGGGGACCCTAGGCGTATTTACCAAAGCTTATCTTAATCTCATACCGCAGCCTGGGAAAACCGTAGACCTGCTTGTGCCGTTCGGATCCGTTCAGGAGGCCATCTATACCGTCCCGAAGGTGATAACTGAGAGCAAGGTTTTACCTACTTCCGTCGAGTTCATCGATAGGCTTTCCGTCGAACTGACTACAGAATATCTCGACACAAGCCTGCCTTTCCAGGAGAAAGCCGAGGCATATCTGATCATCCAGTTCGACGGTAGGGGCAAGGAGGAGCTGGCGGACATCTATGAGAAGGCGGGGAAAATGTGTCTGGATGAAGGCGCTTTAGAGGTGTTCGTCGCCGATAACCCCTTCACCTCAGAGATGATCTGGAGGGTGAGAAGGAATTGGTTGGAAGGAATTAGGGCCTTTGACCCATACTCCAGTACAGGGGATATAGTCGTCCCCACTTCACAGATACCGAGGATGATGGATGAAATAAGGAAGGTGTCTGAGAGATACAATGTTAGAATACCATGTGCTGCCCACGTGGGGGATGGGAACCTCCATCCGGCGCCGATGAAGCCGGAAGGAATGTCGCCGGAGAGATGGCAGGGTATAATGGAGAAGATTTTGGATGAACTGGCGATAATCGCCTGCCGGCTCGGCGGAGCAGCGAGCGGTGAACACGGGATCGGCTTTCTGAAGAAGAAGATCCTTTCAGAGACAAAGCGAAGGGAGATCGAGCTTATGCGAAGGGTAAAACAGAGCTTTGACCCAAACGGTATCTTGAACCCGGGCAAGCTGTTTTAACCCGCTTGACCCTTCCGCTCTATCAGTGCTATAATCACCTTAAAGATCAAGCCTGGCAAGGAGGTCGAGATGAGAAGGAAGGTATATGTCACCAGAAGGCTCCCTCAGCCCGCCATAGATATGCTTGAGGAGAGGTTCGATGTCGAGATCTATCCTGAGGATAGAGCGATACCGAGAGAGGTTCTCATGGAAAAGGTCAAGGGGATTGATGCACTGTTACCCCTTTTGACGGATAAGGTAGATGCCGAGGTGATGGATGCGGCCGGTGGGAATCTGAAGATAATCGCCAACTATGCTGTGGGATATGACAATATCGATGTGGATGCCGCGACGAAAAGGAAGATAGCCGTGACGAACACGCCGGGTGTTCTAACTGAAACCACAGCCGATATGGCTTGGGCGCTTATGTTTGCCGTGGCCAGGAGAGTTGCCGAGGCGGACAAGTTCACACGTGCTGGGAAGTTCAAAGGCTGGGGGCCGATGATGTTCCTGGGCGGTGATGTATACGGCAAGACCCTGGGGGTGGTAGGAGTCGGGAGAATCGGCTCCGCCGTCGCCAAACGCGCCAGGGGGTTTAACATGAGGGTGCTTTACACAGATGTGGTCCGCAATGAGGAGATCGAGAAGGAGGTGGGGGCGAAGAAGGTAGAACTGGATGAGCTGCTTAGGGAATCGGATTTCGTAACCCTACATGTTCCCCTTATGCCGTCAACCAGGCATCTTATCGGTGAGAGGGAATTGAAGCTCATGAAGAAGACGGCATACCTCATAAACACCTCAAGGGGACCCGTCGTTGATGAAAGGGCGTTGGTGGAAACGTTGAGGAAAGGAGAGATCGCCGGAGCGGGGCTGGATGTCTATGAAAACGAACCCGAACTGAGCCCAGGGCTTGCTGAACTTGATAACGTCGTCCTCACCCCTCATATCGCCAGCGCATCCGTTGAGACCAGAACTAGAATGGCAACTCTCGCTGCCGAGAATATCATCGCCTTCTTTGAGGGGAAACGGCCTCCCACAATCGTTAATCCAGAGGTGCTGGGATAAATCCGCAGGGGATAGGCCTTTAAGCCTGTCCCCTCCGCCATTTCCATCTGAACCACGCGCTGTCAGTACTCGGACGTCTATCTCGTCAGCAGGTGGAGGTGGAGCGCCCAGGAGGATTCGAACCCCCGACCATCTGATCCGTAGTCAGATGCTCTATCCACTGAGCTATGGGCGCTCGCTTGAGCGGGGGGGAAGATATGGCGGAGAGGGTGGGATTCGAACCCACGGCGCGGTTACCCGCGCAACAGCTTAGCAGGCTGCCCGATTCGGCCGCTCTCGCACCTCTCCACCATTTCATGGCGGTGGGAGTAGGATTCGAACCCACGGTGGCATTACGCCACAGCAGCTTTCAAGGCTGCCGCCTTAAACCACTCGGCCATCCCACCGCATATAGCAAACTATATTTTATCAAAATCTCACGCCCTTGTCAACGTTGACAAATCTCTCACCCCTATGATAAACTTAAGGCAAAACAGTCAGGGAGGGGGGAGCGTATATGGACGAGGTGTTCAAAATACGTGAGGTCGGCAAGGTTATAATCGTCGACCTGATAGGTGAGCTCGATAGGTTCTCCGTGTTGTCCGTAAAGAACGAAATAAGAACATTGCTCAAAAAAGGAAGCAGCAAACTGGTGGTCAATTTCCAGAATATAGATCATATAAACAGCACGATAATAGGAGCCCTGGTTACCCTGCAGCATCTCGCAAGGGAAAATGGAGGGGACCTGAAGCTGTGCGGGCTGAAGGATCACATAAGGAGAACCTTCGACCTCATCGGGGCCTCAAAGATCCTGCAAATCTTCGATAAGGAGGAGGAAGCGATAGCGAGCTACGGCTAAAGGTGTTTTTAACACCCGCAGGTTACTCTGCGCTACCCTGTAGGCTGAAGGGAGGTGGAGCCAATTCCTGCTCAGGGAATCACAATCCAAGAGAGATCCGGCGTTCAAGTGATCAAAGTCACCCAGGATCTCGACAACTACGGGGCCGCCGACCTTGAGAAGGAGCTTAAAGACCTGATAGGCTCCAAAAACTATAAACTGGTGGTAGATCTCAGCAAGGTGAATTACGTAAACAGCACGGCGGTCGGGATGTTGGTTGGTATCGCTAAACAGGCGAGGAGGAAAGGAGGAGATCTGAAGGTGTGCGGACTGAAGGATAAGATCCGTAAAACCTTCGATCTCCTGGGTGCCTCTAAGGTACTGGAGATCTTCGATTCCGAGGAATCCGCTGTCAATAGCTTCTGATCTTCCCGCCATCAAAAATACCCCATTATCGATAGGCGGTCGGCGTCTCGCCGGCCGCCGACATATAGGCGGGGATGTCTATGGTCAAGGAGGGACAGATAGAGATCAAACTGCCTAATAATGTCGCCTTCATCTGTGCCCTTAGAGCCTTCATCAAAAGCCTGGCACGAAGAATAGGATTTCAATCGCCAAAGATCGAAGATATCGAGCTGGTGGTAGATGAACTTTGCAATAATGCTATGGAGCATGGTTCTGATCTCAACTCGCCGGTCTGGGTCATCATCTCCATTAGAGATTCAGCCTTAGATATTCTAGTCAGAGATGAAGGTAGAGGAGAGAGTTCACATCAATTTCTGAAAAGCCTTCCGCGTATAAGACGGAAGCAGGCCTCACCGTACAGCGAGAGGGGACATGGGATTTACATCGTGGAGATGCTCTCCGATTATTTCTGCTTTTCATCAAATCCGATGGGCGGAACGGATGCAAGGGTGATCTTCTATAAGATTAACTCAGATATATCGGATAAGAGGTGAGCCGTGGAGGATATAAAGGAGGAAGACGTACAGGAGCTAAAAAAACGGCTGAAACGCCTTGAAAAATGGACGACAGAGCTTGAGGAAAACCTCACAAGGCTGGTCGAGAGAAGCTATAAGCTCGGTATGATAATCGAGGTGATGCCGCTCTTAAATTCCACCTTCGATATGGATGAGCTGCTGGCAGCGGTGATGGAATCGGCTCAGATAGTGATGCAGGCAGAGGCGGGATCGCTCATGATGAGCGATGAATCCACAGGTGATCTGATCGTCAAGGTGGCAACCGGCCCCATTAAAGATAAGCTCATCGGTGTGAGAGTGCCCAAGGGAGAGGGAATAGCCGGATGGGTGGCTCAAAACGGAAGATCCCTTCTCGTCTCCGACGTGGAGAAGGACTCCAGATTCTATCCCGACCTGGATGAGATCACCGGTTTCAAAACCAAATCCATCCTCTGCACCCCGATCAAGCTGAGGGACGAGGTGATCGGCGTGGTCGAGGTCATCAACCGAAACGACGGATTGTGCTACAGCGAGGACGACATAAGCCTTCTGGAAACCCTCGCCCATCAGGCCGCCATAGTGATCGAAAGGGCGAGATTGCACCAGGCAGTTCTGGAGAAACAGAGGCTTGAACACGAGTTGCTCTTTGCTCGAAAGATCCAGGAGAGGTTCTGGCCGGAGGAGCCACCCAGGATACCCGGCGTCGAGATAGCGGCCAAAAGCGAACCCTCCACGCAGGTGGGGGGCGATTATTACGACTTCATCCCTCTGTCAGACGGAAGAATAGGTATCGCCATCGGCGATGTGTCGGGGAAAGACGTCTCCGCCGCCCTGCTGATGGCCACCGCCAGAATGGCCCTTAGAACCCAGGCTGAGGAGGGATCACACTCGCTATCGGAGATCTTCTTCAGGGTTAACAACACCCTCTACCGCGATACCTCCCCCGAGAAATTCCTCACTCTGTTCTACGGAGTCCTGGACGTTCAGGACCTGACGATGGATTATGTGAACGGCGCTCATAACCCGCCCATTCTATATAACTACCGCACCGGGGAGATGAGGTTTCTGGAGGTCGGGGGAACGCTGGTCGGAATGTTCGAAAACATGGAGTATGAGGAGGACAGGGTTAAGCTATACAAGGGCGACGTCATGGTGATGTATACGGACGGGATAACGGAGGCATCCAATTCCTCCGGCGAGATGTTCGGCGAGGAGAGGCTCAAGCAGATTATCATAGATGGGGAGAGGCTTTCGGCGATGCAACTGCTACAGAGGATTTACGATGAGGTGAAACGGTTTTCGGAGGGAATGCCACAACAGGACGATCTGACCTTGATAGTCATGAGGATCACCTGACCGAATCGTCAGGAAGGGCGGGCGTGAAGGAGATCGATATGCCATATGATTTCATCTTGCTGCGGAGGGTGTTGCGGTTCATGCCCAAGAGCTTAGCAGCTTTGGACTGATTTCCCCCTGTCCTCTGAAGCGCCCTGACGATCATCTCCCGTTCCAGCCATCCCATCAGGCTCTCCTCTCCCTCCAGATCGATCGCCCTTTCAAACACCTCGTCCAGAAGCGCGTCCATCTCCTCGTCGGACAGGCTCCTTTTGATGGGTATCGGCTCTATGATCACATCCTCCGCTGTTATGATAGGTTCTCTCGAGATCACCACAGCCCTTTTTATGACGTTTTCAAGCTCCCTGACGTTTCCGGGCCAGTCGTGTGCCATCAACTTCTCCATCGCCTCCTCGGATATACTCATTATCGGTTTTCCCATCTGCTTTGCATCCTTTTCGAGGAAGTACCGCGCCAGGAGCGGTATATCCTCCTTTCGCTCCCGCAGCGGTGGAATCCTTATCGTCACTACGTTCAGCCTGTAGTACAGATCCTCACGGAATCGTCCCTGAGCTATGAGATGTTTCAGATTTTTGTTGGTCGCCGCTATAATTCTGACGTCCACCTTGATCCTCTCGTTTCCTCCTAGCCTCTGCATCTCGCCGTCCTGTATAACCCTGAGGATCTTCGCCTGGGTTTTAAGCGACATATCCCCTATCTCGTCGAGGAATATGGTTCCACCGTCACATTGTTCGAACTTGCCGATCTTACGGGTATAGGCGCTGGTGAAAGCTCCCCTCTCATGGCCGAAGAGCTCGCTCTCCAGAAGATCATCGGGTATGGCGGCGCAGTTGACGGGGAGGAAGGGTTTATCGGCACGGTTACTGTGGGTGTATATGGCCCGGGCGACCAGCTCTTTTCCGGTGCCGCTTTCCCCCCGGATGAGTACGGTCGCGTCGGTCGGTGCCACCTGTCCTATGAGCTTGTAGACCTCCTGCATCGAGGGAGAGTTCCCGATCAGCACCTCACCCGCCTCAAACCTCTCGCCCTGGAGTCCAACATAGCTGTGCATCATCCTGCTGGCCTCCACCGCCTTATCCACGAGGGTCTGAAGCGAAGAGACGTCGAAGGGTTTAAGTATATAATCGTAGGCGCCCCGTTTAACCGCCTCGATCGCCGTGTCGGTTGTGCCGTAGGCGGTGGCGATGATGACGGGGAGCTTAGGATCGATCTCTTTGATCCTGGAAAGCGCCTCAAGCCCCGTCATCCCCGGCATCCTGATGTCCATTATCACCACATCGGGGCCGAACTCCTCCAGTTTCGTGAGACACTCCTCCGCGGATCTGGCCGTCTCCACATCATGATCCCCCTTCGTTGAGAAGAGCCTTTTCAGCGAGTACCTCACGCTGGCATCATCATCCACTATCAATATCCTAGCCATCCACCCCACCACCTATCCGCAGATAAACTTTGAATTCGGTTCCCTTTCCAGGAGCGCTTTGGACCTCTATCCTGCCGTTATGTTCTTTTACAATTCGATCAACTATCGAGAGCCCCAACCCTATGCCTTCCTCCTTGGTCGTGAAAAAAGGTTCGAAGATCCTATCCATGATAGATTTCGGTATCCCTCCCCCTGTATCCCTGATGGTCGCTATCAACACCCCGTCCGATATCCTGGTTTTAATCCGCAGCTCTCCTCCTTGGGGCATAGCCTGTATGGCGTTGAGGATGAGGTTGAGGAAAAGCTGGCGCAGGTGATCCTTGTCGGCCATGATCTCCGCGTCCGGCGACAGGTTCATCCTCAGGACGATATCGTTCTCCTTCATCTGATAGCCAAACAGGGAGATCACACCTTCGATCACCTCGTTCACGTTTACTCTTTCCAGGACGGGCGAGGAGGGTCTGGCGAAATCGAGGAACCTCCTTATCAATTCCTCCATCTTCCCGATCTCGCCCTTTATGACCTCCACATCCTCAGGTCGTTTCTCGCTGATATTGAACTCCTCTATAAGGGAGTATAGGAGGATCTTAATGCTTGTAAGGGGATTTCTGAGCTCGTGAGCCATCCCGGCCGCTATCTGTCCCAGAGCGGCTAGTTTTTCGGATTGCATGAGCTGTCTCTGGTTCTCCTCGAGCTCCTTCATCGCATCGTTTATACGTTTTTCGAGCGTCCTGTTGAGCTCCTTCAGCTCCTCATACATCTCAGCGTTTTCTATCGCGACGCCCGCCTGGTTGACGAAGGTGACCAGCAGCTTGAAATCCTCCTCCGTTATCTCCCTTTCGGAATGGAGGTTATCCGCGCTTACGACGCCCACCACCCTTTTTCTGCCTATCATCGGAACGGCCACAAACGATTTTATCCCAAGCCTTCTGACCAGATCGTAATTAACCCTGGGATCGCTCAGAGCATCTTTAACCACATAGGGTTTTTGATCCAATACGGCACGAGCCACGATGCTGCTTCCCCTTCTAAGAGGAAGAACGATCTTCCTCGCCCTTTCAGGTTCCAATCCGATTGCCATCCTGCACCTGAGGCTCCTCTCCTCCTCATCAATCAAATACAACCGCGCCCTGTCAAATCCTATTACACTCGTCACCCCATCCAACACGAGTCTCAAAACTTCCTCAAGCTGGAGGCTTTGTAGCGATTTGCTGATCTCATAGAGGGCGGAAAGCCTCTCTCCGAAATCTTTCATCTTCCTCTCCTTATTTCCCCATCTCCTTCCATCGAGGAGACTACGGTTCATCCTGCCGGGAAATTAAGGTAACACTTCCAGAAGCTGTCAGCTCTCCAGTATCTTCTCAACCAGATCCATATCGGACTCCATGATATAGGGAATACCGGTAACCTCAGCCGCTTCCCTTGTGAGGGCCACAAGATCGCTCCGGCTGATATGGCAGAGGGCAAATTTTCTGGCGCCTGCCATAAGCTGTTTCAACCCGATCTCCAACCTCTGACAATAGTTGTATACGGCGATGGCACCAGGGGTTATCTCATCGTACTTGTCACCGTACTTTTTCCTCAGCTCGTAGGCGCCTATGAATATCTGCTCGATCGTATCGCCGTACTGTTTGATATCTTTAGGTAGTTTGTCCTCTTTTATCCATTGGGCGATGTTTCTGCCCACCATGGCAGGGATCATCATCGCTCGTCCCATACAAACGGCCTTAAAGTAAGGTGCCCCTAGAGCGATCGCCTTGAAGATATGATCCTCAAGGGAAAAGCCGCCCGCTATGGCCATATCCGGAACATATCTCCCTTTAGATTCAAGCTTCTCAGCCATTTCATAGGCCATCGCTTGAAGATATATGGTCGGGATGCCCCATTCGTTCATCATCCTCCAAGGGCTCATTCCGGTTCCACCGCCAGCTCCATCTATTGTGACAAGATCTACACCGGCTTCGGAGGCATATTTGATCGCTCTGGCCAGATCAGCAGGTCTATAAGCGCCTGTTTTAAGTGTCACCCGCGGGGCACCGAGGTTGCGGAGACGTTCGACCTCTCTGCAGAAGCTCTCCTCCTCCACCATGCCCAGCCTTGAGTGCCTTTCAAACTCCTTGAAATCGCCATTCTTAAAGGCCCTCTGAACAGCAGGGTCCTCTGGATCGGGCACGACGATGTAACCTCTGCTTTTGAGCTGCAATGCTCTTTCAAGGGTGTTTAACTTAACCTCTCCGCCGATATCCTTTGCCCCCTGGCCCCATTTAAGTTCTATAGCATCAGCGCCAAGCTCTATGGCCAATTCCGGAACGCCCAGCCTCGTGTCCTCAACATTAGCCTGTACGGTGATCATACCATAATCTTCCTGCCATTCCTTGTACGTGTTGATCCTTCTCTCAAGCTCAGGAGATTTAACTACCCGTCCGTTCTTGATTTCAGCGTTGGGGTCCATCCCACAGACGTTTTCGCCGATCACTATACTGATCCCGCTTATGGCAGCACCTATCGCCATATCAACCCAGTTGGTTCTGGCGATCTCGGTTGATCCAAGCGCACCTGTGAAAACGGGCAGCCTCATCTTGACCTTGTTCTTAGAGCAGATCTCCGTTTCAACGCTGACGGCCGGAAAGATAGCCTTGTCGGGATCGGCCTCGATACCCACCGCTCCAACGCACGTGCCCTGGATGTTCAGATGAGAGTAGTCAACCGGATAATCCTTGACTGCTCCAGCGGTGACCTTGCCAAAAGGCTGAGGGTAAATCACCTCGCGCCCCCTGATAGCTGACCTGCCAACCTCACACAATCCCGGACATCCGTCCAGGCAAACCGAACATATCCCCGAGTAGGGAGCATAATCCCAGGCTCTATTTCTCGTCCCAGTTGCAGCGCTCGCATTCGGTCTGCTAAAGCTCATACTCGCCTCCTGCGACTAAATTTGGGTTAGACAAAAAATTGCTGAGCAAAAAGCATACCATATCGCCAACTCCAGATTTGACAGGAGATTCCGACGGATAGGAGAACAAGCTGGTGACGAAATTTAAGCAACTTGATTAAATATAATCACCCATATCCTCTTGACTCAATCAATGGTGAGGGATGGTTCATATCCCCCAGGAATTAAGGTAACACTTTTATCAGATCGACAAAACCCCATATCACCTTCCTCCAAGGCTGAAGGTTACAATATTCTTATCCTCTCATCATCCCCAAAGCATCAAGCTGCTTTGGCCTTCTCCTGACCCACCAGCCTGTCTAACACCTCAGACCATCTCATAACTTCATTACACCCTGCTATCTGCACCGGGCTCCTTCCTCTCCTCTTCCCCCTAGGAAAGATGTGATGATTCCAATAAAGTTGTAACAGCGGCGCAAGCCATCCAGGCATCCCTCTATGCACCACTATATGCGCCCTTAACCAACTGTTGAGACTCTCCACAAGGGATGTTGTTCGATGAAATCCATCCAACACCCTCCAATACCCTTTGACGACCTCCTCAAGATGCTTTGGGAAACCTTCCCCTGCTTTTATCCCTAGCTCCTCCCTATGCACATAAGCCCAGATGATCAGCTTCTCCCACTCCTCATCCAATCCCTCTCTATAGGGGGATAGCTCCTCATGTAGTCTCCTCAATGGGCGGAGCAATTCCTCTTGATAACGACGCAACCTACCTGCATACCATCTGATTTGACCATCCCCCATCTCATCCATCAACTCTGCTGCCGCCTCCAAGACCTCACCCGCCTCCTCTGCACTGTTGAGGGAGTAATCTCCCTTCCATGGCTCCAGTGCACTCCGTATCTCCCTTCTAAGCCACAAAAACAAATCATATCTCTCTATCGCCTCTTGCTCCTTTCTCAACGCCACCGTCACCTTCTTCTCATCTCCTTCCTTCTCAAGCTGCATCGCCATCTTGATCCTGCTGTAGGCCTCTCTCTCAAGCGATCTTTCCACCTCTAGACCGTCTCTTAGAAGGTGGAACAGATCTCTGCTTACCATAACCTCCAGCTGGGACTCCTCTATCCCCTTCTTTATCCCTTTCGCTCCATCAAAGACCATGTCGTGGAGCTTAATCCCTCTGTCATCCAAATCCAGCAAGCTCACCCCCCAATTGGTTGAATCTCTCCCATCATGTGCGGAGAGATACAAAAGCATCAGCGATCTGCCATCCAAGACCGTCAGACAGGGCCGATGG
>JAGGXZ010000070.1 GCA_021162805.1 Candidatus Poribacteria bacterium | reverse complement strand
TTTGAGGGGGTGGGCTCGCTTTCAATTGTCAAATGGGCCCCTTTTCAATTGTCAAAGTTCGGAAAGTGTGCCCGAAGTGGGCCTCTTTTCGATTGTCAAATGGGCCCCTTTTCGGTTGACAAAAACACCACCCCACGGAGGATAGATAACTCCGCCCTCTCTGTAACACATATCTATGAAAGCCCAAAAGGCACAGAAGGTCCCCAGGGCAGCGGCAAGGATCATGACGGGGAACAGCCGTCGGAGGTTAATCCCGGCCTGTTCCGCCAGTTTAAATCCCTCCAGCGTATGTGGCATCGGATGCGCCCTATATCCACGATTGAATCCCCACAGAAGCCCGAAAACCGTTAGATTCTGTGCACCTAACCTGCGTGAGCCGATCGTGAGAACCATGATGTTATGCGGTGTGACGGGGAACATCTCGTGAGTCGGCGGCCCTAGCTCGGCGCGCATCCGTGTTATGCTTATGCCGATCAGATAGTAGAGCAGAAAGTAGATCGTTCCAACCCATAGCGCCATTCCAGCCTTGAAGGTGAAGCCCAGAAGATACCCGAAGGCTAGAAGGAGTATTATCAGCATACTCCTGTAGCTCATCGCTTCATCGGGAGCTTTAACACCTCTGAGGGCCGCTCGGACGACACCGCTCAGATACCTGCGGCTCGAGAGGAGAGCTATGATTGCCAGCATCAGATACGCCCCTATCGCCTGTTGCCCCGAATAAGGGAATCCGGGAAGGCTGGATAATCCCAGCGCGCTTCCCAAAACTTTTTCCATCTTCCAGATCAGATAGAAGAACCAGAAGGAGAAAGACATGTCGAGCGGCATGAAGAAGGAGAGGCCGATAGCGAAGGGGAAGGCATAGGTCGGCGTCCATCCTATAGCGTTCCACGGCTTGGAGGTGAAATACCTTCCGATCTCATATCTCCTCACGGGTATTTCCGGTAGAACGGGGAATATGATATGCAACCCGTTCAATAGATCTATCCCGCCTGCGAGGGCAAACCCCATCCACATCAGCTTCGACCTGAACAGCATCCCGTTTCTTCGGCTCATCATCAGCGGCAGTTGAACGATCGGGTAGGAGAGCCTCTCCTGCTCTATCCATCGCCTTCTGAGGATGGAGTTTATGCAGACCATACCCGTTGCGAGGACGGTGAAGAAAGAGGTCCACATCAGCACGGGTCTGATCCAGTGTTCGATTCTCGCCATGGAGTAGAGCGATACGCCGCCGAAATAGTATATCTTTAACTCCCTCTCGTCCGACATCACCAGCCAATCGGGCAGATATCTCCAGAAGAGTGATTTCCAGTCGTTTTCAGGCGTAGCATACCAGAACCCATGTGTAAGCGCTGGCACCACCGTCTGCATCATATCATGTCCTGACATCGCGCTCGCTATCGACAACATCACATAGACGGTCAGGAGTTCCCCTTCCTTGAGGGCCACGGAAGGGAGAAAAAACCTCAGGACGGAGTTAAACGCCACCATAAGCAGAAGCACGATTATGACGTTATAAAACAGGGAGAGGGTGGTGGGTAGGCCGCTGAGCGTAACATGATTGTTCACCAGAAAGAAGATATTCGGAGGGATGAGGATCAGCCCTATGAGAACTGATCTTTTGGTAACTCCGGGATTGAGATCTCGGCCTTTGGGCATACTCCCCTCGGTCTTTACTACATCAGCTCTCCTGGAATCGCCTCGCCTCTGATGAGATCGAGATATGTCTCCCGTTTTCTGACGATGTAGTATCTATCGTCGATCACCATCACCTCAGCTGCTCTGGGTCGAGAATTGTAATTGGATGACATCGTAAACCCATATGCCCCCGCGCTGAATATGGCCAGGAACTCTCCGGGCTCGACGAAGTTCACCTCCCTGTCTTTTGCGAAATAATCGCCCGTCTCACACACCGGCCCCACCACATCGAAGAGATCCTTACGGTCAGTTCGGATCTTGACCGGTTGGATCCTGTGATAGCTGTCGTAGAAAGCAGGGCGGATCAAATCGTTCATCGCCGCATCGACGATCAGGAAGTTCTTGGTCGGCGTGCGTTTGACGTATATGACCTCCGTGGCGAGTATTCCGGCATTGCCAACTATGAACCTGCCCGGCTCAAGCAGCAGTTTACATCCAGTCTTCTTGATGTACGGCAGGATCGCTTCAGCGAAATCATCCGCCGTTGACGGCGTCTCATCCCTGTAGATTATCCCCAATCCCCCGCCGATGTTGAGCGTGTTTATCTGGAACCCGGCCCGACGCAACTCCTCTACGAGCGGAACAACCCTTGAAAGGGCTTTGACATATGGCTGGACGGAGGTGATCTGTGATCCGATATGACAGTGGACGCCGCAGATGTCGAGGCTTTTCAAATTTTCCCTCGCCCATATATACGTCTCGAGGGCCCTATCTATAGGTATCCCGAACTTGGTCTCCTTTTTGCCGGTGGTGATGTGCCTGTGGGTATGGGGATCGACATCCGGATTGATCCTGAAGGCCACTTTGGCCTTCACTCCTATCTCCCCGGCGACCTTATCTATCGCCTCAGCCTCAGGGCGGGACTCGACGTTGAACATCAATATCCCCGTCTCCAGAGCGGCTCGGATCTCGTCATAGGTTTTCCCGACGCTGGCGTAGACGATCTTACGAGGATCGGCACCGGCTTTGAGCGCCCTATACAGCTCCCCTCCTGATACGATATCCACGCCGGAGCCCGCCTTCACCAGGGATCTTATCACGGCCAGATTGGAGTTGCTCTTTATGGAGAAACAGATCAGATGATCGATCTCGCTGAAAGCTCTCTCCAGCTTGGTGTAATGGTCGAGTATCGTTCCATGGCTGTAGATGTAGACGGGCGTTCCGACATCCCTACATATCTCCTCTACGCTCACCTCTTCACAATAAAGCTCACCATCCCGATACTCAAACCTGTCCATCTCCTTTCACCTCATGCTGCTATATTAGCATATTCCATAATATGTTTTGAACGACATCGCCTTGATGCCCTTAAAAGCTGAGGTCGACGCCGATAGGCAACAGACGAACCCTGATCCGCTGTTGCTCGATGATGACGATTGCTCCTTGCTCCAGCATCTCTTGAATGGCAGGCAGATTAGCCAAAAGAAGAGTCACCTGTCGCTTCGGATGTCGTTCTGTCGTTCGACGAAATAGGATCACAGATGGCTTTTTCTCCTGTCGGAGTGTCAATAGGGTTCCAAAGTCAGTATCGGCTGAAACTAACACTCTGTCCTCGGCAGCAGCACGAGCAAAGATCGTTTCATCATCTGCCCATTGCAGCAGATAATCCCGAACATGCACAGCATCATGTCCCGCCTGACGCAATCCTTCAGCTATTAAGGGAGAAAGGGCGTTATCTATCAGGAACTTCATGAAATCGTTACCAAGGGCAGCTCTCGCTCGCGCACCGCTTCAGCGGCGTAAAGCAGGGCTTCCCGAATGTCCTCAGATTCCAGATCAGGATATGCTTTAAGGATCTCCTCCTCTGTCATCCCGTCTGCTACCATGGCAACGATCGTTGCTACAGGGATACGTAATCCGCGAATGCAAGGTACCCCCCCCATCTGTTTCGGGTCTACTGTAATACGAGAGAACCTCATGTTTTCACCTACCTTTGTTGGTCTGCGAACCGCCGACCTCATGCCACTCCCACTCTGACCTTTCTGAACCTCGCCGGCGCTGCCCCGTGGGACATCTGCGCCCGCTGGCCCGGCTGGCCCTTGCCACAGTTGTTTATGCCCCAGAGCACGAAGTGATCCTCGTTGCAGATGGCGTCGCACGAGTTCCAGAACTCCACCGTTATCCCCTGATATGAGGGGTTCTTAAGCGGTTCGACCTTTTTGCCGTTTTTAATCCTCCAGCCAAGCTCTGTGGCGAATTGGAAGTTAATGCGCCTTTGATCTATGCTCCAGCTTTTGTTCGTCTCCATATAGACGCCATCTTTGGTGTCATTTATCAGCTCATCCAGCGTGCATTCCCCTGGCATAAGGCTGATATTGGTCATGCGTATCAGCGGTATCCTGCTCCACCCGTCCGCTCGCATGCATCCACGGCTTCTCTCCTCGCCTATGGCCGATGCGGTCTCACGGGAGGTGAGATATCCGACGAAAATGCCATCCTTTATAAGATGCCATCTCTGCGCCTCCACCCCTTCATCGTCATACCCCACCGTAGCAAGACCGTTCGGTATGGTGCTGTCGGCGACCACATTGACGATCGGGGAACCATATCGAAGCTTTCCGAGCTTATCGATCGTCAGAAAGCTAGTGCCGGCATAGTTCGCCTCCGTTCCGAGGACCCTATCAAGCTCGGAGGGATGCCCGATCGATTCGTGGATCTGCAACGCCAGTTGAGAGCCGTCAAGGATGAGATCGGTCACCATCTCGGGGCACTTCTTTGCCGTCAACAACATCACCGCCTCGTCAGCCACCCGCTCGACGTTCTCCAGAAGCGGTATTTCCTCCACCAGCTCATACCCTTTCGTCATGTACTGCCCTCTGAAGGAGGCGGGATACGATCTACGTTGCATGTCACCGTTTCCGACAGCGATCACGTGATATCCTGTGCCGGCGAAATATATCTCCTGTTCGATGAAGCTTCCCTCAGTGGATGCGAAAAACTGATGTTCGCGCGTGAAGTCCATCATCGCCTCTACGACACTTATCCCCTTGACCTTCATGGCGGCGTCGTTGATCTTCATGAGCAGATCCACCTTCCGTTCGATCGGCACCTTAAAGGGGTCCTTTTTTATCGGCGTCCGCCATACGTCCACGTGAGGAGGTTCATACGCCAGGGTTACCTCTTTGATCTTGGTTGTAGCACTCGCCTTGGCGATTTGAACCGCTTCCACAGCTACCCTCTGGATCTCCTCCTTCGATAGAGTTCCACTTGACGAGAAACCCCAGGCGCCATTAGCGATAACCCTTATGCCGAAGCCGAGATCATCATGTCTTCTCAGCTCAGATATCCTGCCGTTTTTGACGGATACGGTTTCGATTTGGGTATAGATGATCCTTATGTCGACGTATGTCGCTCCGTGCATCTTAGCCGTGTCCAGAGCGAGATCTGTGAACTCCCTCATAACCCCTACCTCGTAGGATAATGGAAGACATCTGTTGACGTTAAAGGATACAACAACTCCGCCTGAAGTGTCAAATTAAATGTATTCACTTATTCACTCCGGTTGAACATTTCATCTTGACCGGCATATTTCCATGTGCTATCATCTTATAAAATGTAACATCAGCTCTGTGAGGATGAGAGGTTTGGGAGATGATAAAGAGCTTCATCGTATCTATATCGCTGCTCGCCGCTTCACTGCTGCAGCTTTGCTGGGCGGAAGAGGCCACCAGGCTTCCTGCTGGATGAAAGCTATGAGGAAACTTATGGCTTTAAGGGAGGAAAAGATGGATAGATATCAACCTATCATCGATGAGCTGGAGAAGTTAAGGGGCGAGTTTCAGAAGGTATTGGACGTGGGATGCGGCAAGGGTGAGCTGCTCTTGGAGATAGCCGAGAGGTTTGGGGTGAACTGCACCGGGGTGGATAAGAAATCCTCTAAGATCTCATCCGCTCGATCGGCGGCAATCCGAAAGGGCCTGGGAAGCAGATTGTCCTTCCAAGCGCAAAAGGCAGAGGAGATCGATCTGGAGGATGAATCCTTCGATGTGGTGGTCTCGGCCTTCACCGTTCACGAGCTCGATGACCAGCTTCGGGGGATCAAGGAGATATATCGCGTGTTGAAAAAGGGTGGCACCTTCATCTGCCTCGATTGGGGTAAAGGCGCCAGAGTGGTCCCCTGGCAACACCCCCTTTCCCTTGAGGAGATGAAGGAGCTATGTGAGAAGGCCAACTTTAAGGAGGTCTCCGTTAGACCTTTGGATGGGAAGAGATTGCTATGTGTGGCTAGAAGGTGAGGAATGAGGGGCAATCCGTTCAGGAAAGAGATAGAGGAGATGAGAGGAGATCTGAAGGGGTTGCTCGAGAAGACAGGCGAGCTTCACGGGCATTTCTGCAGATATTCCGCCTATGGGGTCAAAGCGGGATACATCGCCATGCGTGAGCTGGGGGTGATAGAACATCTTGGCATGGAAGAGATCGTGGCTATCGTCGAGACGAACAACTGTTTCAGCGATGGCGTGCAGATGGTGACGGGGTGTTCCTTTGGTGGCTAAAAGAAATGGAGATGCCATAAGAATATCGCTTAAACCTGATTTCGCCGAATCCCGCTATGAGGTCTATCCCGAGGCCGCGGAGCTATTCGATAAGATCGTCGTCCGAAGGGAAAAGGCGACGCCCGAAGAACAGGAGAGGCTCATGCAGGTCTTCAAGGAGATGTCCATCAGAGAACTGGAGTACCTGAGGAGGAGATGTTCGATATCGAACGCAAGAGGATAAAAGTGCCCGAATATGCCCCGATATTCTCATCGGTGCGGTGTGCTATCTGCGGCGAACTGATTATGGAGACCAGAGCCAGAGTTAGAGGCGGCAAATTCGTCTGTATCGAATGCGCCGGAGATGAGTATTACCTTCTGACCGGAGCGGGTATCTCCATTGCAAAATCCGATGAGGTGTGAGACATGAGAGGCTCAAGGATAGCAGCTATCATCCTCATCCTGCTCTCCGAGCCCAGGCTCCTTACACCAGAGGGTTGACACTCAGGCAATCGAGATATGTCCGATTAAGAAGCTGGAGTTGAGCGAGATCGGCGGCGGAAGAGGGACATCCCAGCATCTTTAAAGGGATCAAACTGAGACTATAGCAGCTCCACAGTTGACGCCGATCTGCGGAGATGATAAAATTGACCGAGAAATCCCCTGGAGGTATCGGATGAGAGCCAAACCGGGCATAGAGAGCATAATACCGTATCAACCCGGCAAACCGATCGAGGAGGTACAGAGGGAGCTGGGGCTACAAGATGTGGTTAAGCTGGCCTCGAACGAAAACCCGCTCGGGCCCTCTCCCCTCGCCGTCGAGGCCATAAAACATGCTGCCGCAAAGATAAACCTATATCCCGACGGCAATGCCTACTACCTCAAACAGGACATATCGATGCACATCGGATTCCCTCCGGAGCAGATCATCCTGGGCAACGGCTCCAACGACGTCCTTCAGATCATAGGCGACACCTTCATATCGCCCGGCGATGAGGTGGTTTATTCGGAGCAGGCCTTCGTGGTTTACATGCTCGTCTCCAGGATCTGTGGGGCGAAAGAAATGACAACCCCGCTTCGCAACTATACCCATGATCTTCAGGCGATGGCCGAGGAGATCACTCCGTTTACCAGGGTCGTCTTCATAGCCAATCCGAACAACCCGACCGGCACCATCGTCACCCAGAAGGAGGTCGACGCCTTCATGGAGAAGGTTCCCGAGAACGTGCTCGTGGTATTCGACGAGGCCTATTATGAATACGTCGAGGATTCGGAGTATCCGGATACTTTGAGGTATGTCCGTGAGGGGAGAAACGTGATCGTGCTCCGCACCTTCTCGAAGATCTATGCTCTTGCCGGTCTGAGGGTGGGATACGGCATATCCACCCCGCAGATCATAGATCTCCTCAACAGAGTTCGTCAACCCTTCAACGTCAACCTCCTGGCTCAGGAGGCAGCGAGGGCCAGCCTCCAGGATGTCGAACACGTACATGAAAGCCGGCGTATCAACAGCATGGGCAAAAGGTTTCTATATGAGGAGCTGGAGAAGATCGGGCTGGAGTATGTCCCCTCCCAGGCCAACTTCATACTGGTCCATTTGAACCGTCCCGCTGATGCGGTTTTCCAGGAGATGATGAAGCTCGGCGTTATAGTGAGACCTATGGGGGGATACAGCTTCCCAAATTCCATAAGGGTGACGGTCGGCATGATGGAACAGAACAGGAGGTTCATAGCAGCCCTCAAAGAGGCGATCGATAGGGTGGAGCCGGCGGAATGAGACCGGAAAGGATAGCGATCATCGGTGTGGGGTTGATAGGCGGCTCACTCGGTCTTGCCCTGAGACGAAAGGGATTTGATGGGGTGATCGAGGGATACGGCAGACGGCGAAGTACGCTTGAGCTGGCGTTACAGATCGGAGCCGTTGACACGATCAGCCTCGATTTTGAGGAGGCGGGAGGAGCCGATGTGGTCGTCATATGTACGCCCGTGGATGCGATCCCTGACATGGTGGGGAGAATTGCCCCGTCGGCTAAAGCGGGGTGTGTGATCACCGACGTCGGCAGCGTCAAAAGAAAGGTGGTTGAACGCGCCGAGGCGATACTCAGATCGGCCAACCCATCCGTGCCGTTTGTCGGCGGACACCCGATGGCAGGCTCCGAAAGATCGGGCGTGTTGGCGGCGAAGGCGGATCTGTTTGAGGATGCAAGATGCATCCTCACCCCCACCGATTCGACCCCTCTTTCGGCCCTTGATGTGGTGAGGGAGATGTGGGAATTTGTGGGGGCAAGAACCCTGATCCTATCCCCGCACAGACATGACCAGCTCATAGCCGCTGCCAGTCACCTGCCGCACGTATCGGCATCGGCGCTGGCCGAAACGGTCGGCAAAATGGATGAGGCCTTGGACCTGGTGGCGACCGGATTCAAGGACGTCACCCGTGTGGCCTCAGGTTCGCCTAAACTGTGGAGGGAGATACTCTCGCAGAATGCGGATATGATCGTGCCGATGATCGACACCCTGATCGAGGTTCTCATCGAGTATAGAAGGCTGCTCTCAAACGGCGACGCCGAGGGGCTGGAGAGGAAACTGGAGATCGCCAAAAGGATAAGGGAGTCGGTCAATTGAATTCGCCCATATTACCGCCAAGTGTGGTGGAGACCTTGGAGCTAGCATCTGTCTTTCAGATCCACTCGGCGTTCAGACGAACTGGGGCAACATACCCGATTCCAATCCGCTTCTATACCGCTGATCCGTTCACATCGCAAAACGCGATTCGACCTCTTCCACGCCGGGTATCCTTACAGCCGTGAGATAGGGATGTTGGGGAAACATTATCCGAACGTCTGGCTCAACATGTGTTGGATGTACGTGATCACCATGGCAGGCAGCCGTCAGATACTGAGCGAATGGATCGACCTAGTGCCCGCCGAACGCATCCTGGGCTTCGGCTCCGACGTCGGCTACCCCGAGTTCGTCTACGGACATCTGATCATGGCGGGATCCTGTCTGGCGGATGTGCTGGCGGAGAAGGTTGAGAGGGATTTCCTGAGCAAAGAGACAGCCCTGGATCTGGCACGGATGATGCTGCGGGATAATCCCATGGAGCTATATGGACTTTCCCGGTAATGGCTCTAAAGCCGAGCTTAAGGCGTGTGTGGGGAAGCCGCCGGGTTTGCCCTGACGGGATAGCCTGTGATATAATCCCTGCTGATAGATAGCCTCAACCCTCAGGTGATGCGTGATGCCCGTCGCTCTGCTTCTAAGCGCCTTTTTGGTCGGATTTTCATCCATGATCGGTCAGATAGTGTTGATGCGGGAGCTGATGGTTGTCTTCTACGGCAACGAACTCGCTCTCGGTCTTGCCCTCGGCGCATGGCTGCTATGGGGAAGCGTGGGGAGCTGGGCGCTGGGGAAGACGGCGGATTCGGTGAAAAATAGAACTAGGCTCATCTCCCTCATTCAAATCGCCCTCCCCTTCATCCTATCGATCTCCATATTCGCCGCCAGAAGTGTCAAACTCATATTCAAGCTGACGCCCGGACAGATCATGGGATTGCCCTATATGATCGGCTCGGTCTTCCTAGTGTTGTCGCTTTACTGCCTGACGTTGGGATACCTCTTCGTGCTCGTCGCCAGATCCGTCGCCTCATCCACGGACCGCCTTTCCTCAGGTGTCGGGAAAGCCTATCTGTTTGAAGGATTGGGAGCCAGTATCGGAGGATTGTTGGCGGGGTTAATCCTGATCAGGATGCTCAATCCCTTCGAGATAGCCGCCGTGGTGGGAACGGTATGCTTCCTAACAGCCTTGATCCTCCAAGTCCCACATAGAGATCCCATACCGATTGGGCTTACAGCTCTTTTTTTGGCTTTGCTGATATGTTCCATCCCTCCTGGCATTCCGGAAAAGCTCAACGAGTTCTCCTCCGCCATACAGTGGAGGGGAATGAAGGTGGAGGAAAACAGGAACTCGGTTTACGGCAATATCGTCGTCACCTCCTACGATTCACAGTATAACTTCTTCGAGAACGGCATATGGGTTTTCACCTCCGGCGATAGGCTTTCGGCCGAGGAGAGCGTCCATTACGTGATGCTCGAGCATCCTCATCCCAAAAACGTTTTGCTCATCGGCGGAGGGCTTAACGGCAGCGGGAATGAGGTGTTAAAGCACGGGATAGGGAAATTGATTTACATCGAGCTCGATCCCACCCTTGTTCGCATCGCCCGCAGATATCTCAGAGATGAACTGAAGTTCCTGAGCGATCCGAGGGTTAAGCTGATCCATACCGACGCAAGGTTCTTCATCAAGAGGACAAAGGAGAGATTCGATGTGATCATAATCAATCTTCCCGATCCACATACCGCAATGCTGAACAGGTTCTACTCGCTGGAGTTCTTCAAGGAGGCCAACCGGATATTGAACCCCGGTGGGATCATATCCCTGAGTTTAACCTCATCGGAAAACTACCTGAGTTTCGAGCAGAGAGAGCTCCTCAGATCCATACAGAGAACGATGTTCAAGGTTTTCCCCGATGTGGTGGTTCTGCCCGGAGGGGTGAACTTCATCATCGGTCAAAAGCCCGACGGTCGGAATTTGACCCTGAACCCTAGTGTTTTGATCTCAAGGCTTAAGGAGAGGAAAATTCAAACCCTCTTCGTCAGCGAATACTACATCCCCTACCGCCTCACACCGGATAGGGTGGATTATCTCAGGAAGGTGCTTGAAAAACCCGGCAAGGTCAGGTTGAACAGGGATTATCGGCCGATAGGATATTTCTACGATATGGCGTTATGGAGCTCGCAGTTCAGACAGAGGACGGAAGGGGGAAGGTTGGCGGGATGGATCACAGGGGTGAGAACCTGGCATCTGGCCGCGTTGATCCTTATCGTTTCAGCAGTCGGCTTCCTTTTGGCGAGGAGGCTCAATCGTGAGGGCATAAGCGGTATAGCGCTTTCCATCGGGACGACAGGGTTTTCGGAGATATCCTTTCAGGTTGTGGTGATGCTGGCCTTCCAGGTTCTATACGGCTATGTCTACTATAAGCTCAGCATCATCCTGACATCCTTCATGATCGGTCTTGTCTTCGGCAGTTGGGCGGTAAGCGGATGGATGGACAGATCCCGCGATAAGATCAGGACTTACATCTGGGTTCAGGTTTCGATCTGTCTGTATCCGCTGATGTTGGCTCTCGTGATAGCCTTCCTTGCCCGATTCGGGGGCGGCAAACCCGCATTTTTGAGCGTTCAGACCGCCTTTTCCCTCCTCCCGATCATCGCCGGATTCATAGGGGGATTCCAGTTCCCCCTCGCCAACGACATCGTCCTGGCAGGTCTCCCGCGTGTAGGGAAGGTGGTCGGGCTGCTATACGGCCTGGATCTTTTCGGCTCCTGCCTCGGGGCTTTTCTGACGAGCGCTTTCCTGATACCGTTATTGGGCATATACGACACATGCTTTCTCACCGCCATTTTGGGCTTCTGCGTGTTGGTATGGATCGCCCTGGATGCGCGGCGGACCCGCCGGGATCACCCTTGATATGGACGAATGATCCCGTCCACCTTCGCCTCGAACTCGTCGACGATGGTTTTGGGATATGGCTCGCTGCCTGACCGATCATACGGTTCCATCTTCACGCCCTTTCGGATCAGATACTGTCTCCAGATGATCCCTGAAAGCCCCCCAGGGGCTTTCAAAGCGGCTATGACGGCGTTTTGTGCCTTTCGCGCCCCCTTCTCATCGCCGGCCTGGAATCTATCCCAGACCGCACCGATGACCTCAGGATAGACGTTACAGCCGCCGCCGATGACGGATATCGCGCCCATCCTGATCCCCTCGAGCCACAGAGCCTCGTTGCCGCATATGAGGGCGAAATCCCTCCCTTTCACCATCTCGCTGAATTTTTCCAGCTCACTCGCGCTATCAGTTGAGACCTTGATGCCGACGAATCCGCCCAGTGTAAGTAGCCCTTCTAGCATGTCCGGGCTTAGCTTGAACTCCTCAGGGACGTTCCTCATCTGATGAAGGAGTATGGGAAGGGAAGTGGAGCGGCGGACTTCGGCGAAATATCTCAACGAGATATCGATCGCCGATTCACCCTGGCCGGGTTTGAGTGCGAACGGCATGGTCAAAAATACGCCGTCCGCGCCGATATCCTGAACATATAATGCCAGCTCACATGATTGGCTCAGATAGGTTTCGGGATCGGGTCGTCCTCTCAGATCGCCGTCCCATTCGCCCTCACATCCGACGATGATCTTAGCCTTACCTTTGGCCGCCCCGACGGATAGCTCGGCGAGCCTTTTCACCTCCTCCATTCCCATCAGCCATTTCCCGCCGACACCGCTCCGCACGTAGAAGGATCGGACGCCTTTTTCGATGAGCCATCCTATCAGCTCAACCACGCCTCTCTCGTCCAGAGCGCCATCTCTGTCGAACGGAGTGTACATGGGCACAATCAACGGCCTGATTATATCGTCCATCCTCTCCTCCTTGATCTCAGATCCATCCGTATTCATATCCGGTTTCATACATGGTAACCGCGTTTTCAGGCGGGCTGACCGCCTGGATGTTGTGACACGGCGCCAGGATATAGCCTCCTCCTTCCCCCAGGACCTGGATGTTGTATATCACCTCCTCGCGTACCTCCTCGACGGTTCCGAAAGCAAGGGTATACTGGTTATCGACACCGCCGTGGAAGATCACCTTATCGCCGAAATCCCGTTTTAGCCCCTTGCGATCCATCCCCTTACATCGCCACTGGATCGGGTTGAGCACGTCTATTCCGGCCTCGATCATATCGGGTATGATCTCCCTTATGGCCCCATCGCTGTGGAAGAAAACATACGCCCCTGCCTGATGGGCGAGGTCTATCATACGTTTCATCCGCGGTATGAAAAACTCTCTTATATGCTCGCGGGATATCAGCAACCCCTCCTGCGAGCCGAAATCCTCGGCCACATATGAGATGTTCACCTTACCGGGTATCTGTTCATATATGCGGAGCGTGTTTTCATAACAGAAGTCGAAGAGCTTATCCAGACAATAGTGAACCAGATCCGGATTGAGGATCAGATCCATGTATGCCTGTTCCATCCCGCGGAGGTTCTTATAGGTCAGGAACGGCTCAGAGCCTCCACCCCTGATGGGATACATCTCCCTGCCTTTGATCTGATCTGGTATGACGGAGTAGTCGAACCAATCGGCGGTCGGCCACGTGTAGTTCCTTTCGATCTCCTCGATCGAGTTATACTGGGCAAGGGGATGATAGACGCATTCCGAATACACCCCCGTGCCGTAGTTGACCTTTTCGTACCGGCACCCGTACATGTCATACCCCGGCTCTATCGGGGGGCCGATATATCTGGGTCCAACGCCGATGACCCTATCTATGTGTAGTCTCTTAAACATCTCATCCACGCTGGAACAACCCAGATATTTCATCACCTTTTCAGTTGCCTCTCCGGTGGCCCAATAGTCCATCGGGATCCTATCCGGTTTCTTCCTGTTCAGGACGGCGAGCCACCTTTCCTTAGGGGTCATGCTTTCCTTCATCTCCGTCGCCCTTCCTCCCCGGTCCGTTTTGTCCGATCATCCCACTTATTGTCTCATGAGGATTTGGCTTTGTCAAGATGATATGGGCGCGCGAGCTCGCATCGTCGGATCACGCCAAACCTCCCGATAGATCAACAATTTGGAGGCCTTTATCGATATCATGCGCGCACCTCCCCATGGAGATTCGCTCATATTATCGCCGAAGTGGCGGTGATCTGCAAGGCTAGCGACGTTCATCTTTCGGGAGATCGACGCGGAGATGATCTAAACTTTATCGGGACCGCAACGTCCAAATCGATGAAACTTAGATTCTGCAAGGAGGGGAAGACCATGAGGAGATTATCGGTGACCTTAATCATATCTGCCCTCCTTCTCATCGCCTTCGGCGTATCGACAGCGTTATCCGGCGAGCCTGAATATATGAAACCAAAGGCGAAAGGGGAGGGGATCAGAAAACCCCCGCCCGAACACGTCAGAGGGAGAATTGAGGAGATCAGAAAACGGATCGAGGAGATCAAGGCTAAAGGCAGACCGCGAACCGATCTTGAAGGAAGGTTAAGGGAACTGCAGGATCAACTGGCCGAGACGGAACGTAGACTGGACGAGCTAAAAAGGGAAAATCCAGATTCGCCTGAGATCGAGAGGCTCGAACGAAGGGCAGACGAGCTCCGGGATGAAATAAGAAAGCTCGAGGAGATGGCGAAGCATGCTCCGTCCCCTCCTGAGATGCCGCCCATAGAGGAAGCTGTCAGGGTGAAAGGCGAGCTGAGGATTTTCAAACTAGAGCACATCCCCGCAAGATACGCCGTCGATATCGTCGGGGAATTCAAATCACGTATGGGGAAAGTAGTCCCGGTGGAGCCGATCAACCTGCTGATCGTAAGAGACCTTCCCGAATACCTCGCCGATATCGAAGAGATAATCCACCGTATCGATGTGCCGGAGCTTAAGCGGCCTGTCAGAGGACAACCCCCTGAAAGACGATTGAGGATGAGGGAAAGGATAAAAAGAGGAAGAGCTGAAGGGCGTGAGATCGAGAGAGGGCGGGAAAGACAGGTCGAAAGACCGGAAAGGGAGAAAGTTGAAAGGGAAACACCGGGAAAACACAAAAGGCAGATCTTCAGGGGTGAGTTCAACGTCAAACCGGGAGAGAGACACACCGAGAGGCTTTTTGTGAACACAGATCGACCGGTATCCGTCACCTTCCAACCTGTTCTCAAGGACGATGAGGTGGAGCTCAGGATAAAGTGGGGCGATAGGGAGCTCACCGGCAGATCGAAGCTGAATAGACCCGCCGAGATCATAGCCCATCCCGATCCCAGACGAGCTGACTGGGGAATAAAATATGAGATCATACAGGCTGAAGGCGACCGATTGAAGGTGAAATATCAGGCATGGAGGATTTCACCTTGATCTCCGTAAATCGTAAGGTGTAGAGCGTAATGTGCCTCATACGTCCACATTACGCTCTACCCTCTATAGGCTCATCAGCAGTAGGCCCGGTTTATCGATATCAACCTCGCTTACAGCAAGGCATTTAGGAGCGGCTGCAAGGCCTTGCATTCCTAACATCTGTTTAAAACGCGGGAGGATAGTCTGACCTCTCGGCATTTTGAGGCATCTATATTCTTGCAGATTATCTTAGCATCACCTCATAGATCCCTCGATGATGGAGGAGGAAGAGATGGATAGGTTTGACCGTCGGAAGTTTTTGAAAAAGACCGTTTCTATGACAGCGGGTCTGGTTTTAGGTGGCGCCTTCAACTATGAGGTGATCGCCGAGCCCAAGAGCCTCGTAGTGCAGGTGAGATCAAAAAGATGGTGCAGATCCAATGGGAAGGTTAACGCTGAGATCATCAAAAGGATGATAGATAAGGGAATGATGAGGCTCACAAACAAAAAAACACCTGAAGCCGCATGGCGATCTCTCTTCTCTCCCAAGGAAGTGGTAGGAATCAAGTTCAACAGGATCTCCAGAGATTTCACAGGAGCCAATCAGGCCCTTGTGGATGCTATCGTCTCAGGTCTAACCTCGGTCGGAATCCCTAGAAGGAACATCATCGTGGTTGAGGCAATTGGAGTCAGGTTCGACGGGGGGAAGCCTAAAGATGGTTGGGCAAAAAGAGTGGATTTCGGATCGGGCAAAACCCGTCTTTCCAATTTCATCGTCAATCAGATTGACGCCCTCATCAACGTTCCCAACATTAAGCAGCATCCGCTGGCCGGTTTCACTGGAGCGCTGAAGAATATCTCACACGCCGGAGGCACGATCATGGAGGGGCCGAATCGGTTTCACACCAACAGTTGTGATCCCTACATAGCGGATATCTATGCCGTTAAGGAGATCAGGGAGAAGATCCGCTTCCATATCTCTAACGGCCTAAAGGGCATCTTCGATCGAGGCGCCGAGCCTCCTCCGCCCCAATTTCAATGGTTTCTGAATTCCATCTTCCTCAGCTTCGATCCGGTGGCGCTGGACACAATTGGAGCGGAACTTGTGGATCGAGCTCGGTCTCAGCACCGAGGTGAAGAGCTCAGGAGAGATCCCAGGGCGTTGAAATATCTGAAAACAGCAGCAGGACGAGGCCTAGGCGTCAACGATCCGAGACGGATCGCCCTCGTGAAATTAACCGTATAGCGAATGTTAATCCCATCCCTCCGGAACAGAAACAGGAGGGAATAACGATGCGGTATTCGGCCTGCGTTTTGATCTTATGTCTTCTATCTCTGTCTCCCATCTCAAGAGGGTTCGCCGCGGATGAGGGGAACTTAAACGTCTTAATAGGCAACGAGGTTCGGGATATAGCATCGGATGCGGATGATGTATGGATAGCGACCGATAAGGGGGTAACGCGTTACCATCGGACGCAACTACGCATGGTTCGGAACCTCATTCGGATTGACGCTGTATGATTTAGTTCGCGATCTGCCCGCGGAACAGTTTACGTCTGAAAACGGCCTTCCTGGGGATAACGTACAGGCGATATCCGTGGACTCACCCTTCGTTTGGATCGGCACCGACTCGGGACTCGCACGTTACGATTGGGATAAGGATGTGTGGACCCTGTTCCACAGCGCTCCGAGACGTGGAAGGGAGACCAGATCCGCTGAGCTTTTAAGCCCTAACGTGAAATCGCTGGCGGAGGTCGGAGATTACCTGTTCGTTGGCACGCGTCTGGGACTTTCGCTATATGATAAGCGAAACGGCACCTGGGAGAGGATCCAACTGCCGGGGATTTTCTCAATTCGATCCATCGCCCCGGATGGACAGTTCCTGTGGATTGGCACACATCGAGGGCTGGCATTATATGACACCGCCTCGAGGGAACTCGTGCGGATCAATCTCAGCTCTGTCCCTGACATCATCCGAAAGGTTGTGCTCTCCACCCGCCAGCCGGAGCGCTACGCCCCCGTTCGAGATATAGAGGTCACCCGCGGAGGGGTCTGGTTTCTCTGTCCGGATCAGTTGATCCATATGTATCGTGAGGCGAGGGAGGATATCTGGGTGAGCGTCCACGGGTCACTGCGCGTGGAGATGGTCAACGGAGTAGCGCGCACTAAAAAGGCGCCGGAGGACCTGGGGATAAGAAGGGCAACGTGTATGGTGATCCTGAAAGACCAGATCTGGATCGGCAGGGATAGGGGCCTGACCGTTTACGATCCGAAAAGGCATCGGAAGGTCGATATCGCCATCCCCAAACCGCTTGAGGGGATAAAGGTTACCGATATCGCCGAGGACGAGGACGGGAGCGTCCTTTGGATTGGCACGCGGAACGGCCTCTTCCGATATCAGTCCGGGACTTTCCTCTGGAAACGATTCACGGTTGAGGACGGCCTCGTAAGCCCGCACGTAAGCGCCATCGCCGTGGATGGGAGATTCGTCTGGGTGGGCACCTCCGACAAAGGGGTCTCCCGATACGATAAGGAAAACGGAAAGTGGCGAAGCTTTCAAATCGAAGATGGTCTAGCGGATCATAATATCCGCGATATCGTCGTAGATAAACGATACGTCTGGTTCGGCACCTTCTCTGCCGGCGTGTGTCGATACGATAAGAGAACGGGGTTATGGACGAGATATCTCACGGCCAGTTATAGAACGGCGGCGAGGTGAGAATGATATGCCCTTGCGCTATCCCCGGAAGATCACATTTGCTTCATTCCTGATCTCCATAATCTTGAACCTGCTTCTTGTTCTTCTGATCGCCCTTGTTTTCCGTCAATACGGCCTGCGGTCGGAGAGGACGATACAGGTGGATATCATCCATCTCCCGCGAAAGATGCCGGCTAAACATCAAGCCGTTCAACGTGAGCCCAATCTGAGCGTTTTGCCATTCAATGAGACATCTGAGCTCATTAAACCTCAAAATATGACTCGGCCGAGGTATATTCAACTTAACACAGGCGCCAGTTTCATCTCCACCTCTCTAACCGATCTAGCTCTACCTCCCCTGACCGAGGATATACCTGAGGATCTATCGGCCCGGTTAAGCCCCCTCGATCTGAGGAATCGGTCTAGACGCACGCCCACGAGGGTCCAAATAGGCCGATCCCGTCCCGGATATCGAAGATCGAAAGACGGGCGGAGGATCGGTTGGCCGGAAGGACCGAGATGGTCGAAAAGGCCGCAGGTGAACGTCAAAGGAACCGGAAGAGACATCGCCGGTTACTACGATATCGTCACCGTGCGGTATGAGGACACCGCCGATATCATCCGGGCGGGAATGCTGAGCAATCTCGTCAGGGCGATGAACCGATGGACGAACGTCCGAACCCGATTGCTACCCAGGAGTATCCCTCTGGATGATCCCGCCATCCGACATATCCCGATCCTCTTTATCGCCGCCAGAGGAGCGTTCGCGTTTTCAGAGAAGGAACGGGCAAATCTGAGGGGATATCTGCGGGACGGAGGAACGGTGTTCTTCTCCGATATCTCACTGAACTGGGGGGATCGAGGGGCGGTCGCAAACTCGATCCGCTTCGAACTCTGGAGGATCCTCGGCGATATCTCCCCCCTGCGTCCAGTTGGACGAGATGATCCCATATGCTTCAGCTTTTTCCCGTTTAAAAAAGGCCCCCCGCTGGTGGATGAAAAGCGGGGCCGATTTTACGCCCTCCGGATGAACGGGCGGATCGCCGTCGTCTACGATGCAGCAGGGATAGGGTTGAGGTGGATGGAAAAGGGAAAGAATGAGAGATGGCTTCGTTGGGGCGTTAATCTGATCGTTTATACGCTGACATCCAAATCCACGGGGAATATGTAAGCGAGGCATTCAAATCAGCGAATGCCTCACCTTACCTGTCATCCCCTCTCTCCGGCGAGCATCAGAGTTTCTCCCTCTCTAGCGAGGAACGTATCGGGAAAAACCTCCCTTGCTTCGGTCAAGAGACGATCAGCTTGCTCCTGAGAATAGTGGATCAGAAATAGACGCTCAACCCCTGCCATCTTGGCGATCATGGCGGCATCGCGCGCCGAAGTGTGGGCCGCATCGTGAATGAGAAGCTGCATCCCCTTAGCGAATTCCGCTATGGGGGGATGAAAGGAGGTATCCCCGGTGAAAACAAATCCGGAACCGCCGGCCCGTTCCACCACCTTATAGGCCAGTGCCTGTTCTGGGACTCCCTCGCCCGAGACGTGTCTCGCCGCGCGGGTTTCAAAGTGAAGGCCATCGAGTTCAAAATCCTCTCCCGGGTTCAACGGCATAAGCGTGTACTCCTCCTTTAGCTCAGGGAATCGTGAGATCTGGAGGAAATCCAAAGCCGCCTTGAGCACCCGAGCGAGGTGTTCCTGAGGTCCGATGACATGTAAGGGAGCCAAATCCGTCCTCCTACGCCCTCGAAGCGCCCTGTAGAAGAGGAACTGCGGCAGGCCGATATAATGATCCTGGTGGAGGTGTGTCAGGATAACCGACCGGATCTCGAGCGGATCTATGCCGTATTCGCGCATTTTCAGAACAGCACCCCAGCCCGTATCCACGAGATGTCTGCCGTTTATCACGAAACAGGCCGTATCCATACCCCTATCCGGAATGCAGCTTGAAACCCCGATGAAAGTTATCTTCATAATCTCCTCCTTCCGTTCTACGGTTTCCCGTCTCTTTTCCTCGGATGACTAAAATCACTCCATCATTTGCCCACCCTCGCCCTGTTTGAACCGCAGGGAGAAGCGAATTACATCGTCGCCAGAGGATAACGGGCGAGGATGATGATAGCATATGAGATAACGCCGCTCAAGGGAGAGGCTGATCGAGGAGCTCAGAAGACGATATGACGGCTATCCCGACCTGGATCTGGTGGACGATATGAGTTTGCGTTGGGCCTGCTCGATCCGCTCACGCGTGAGCCGGCGATCCAACTGGCCATAGCCGGAAGAGGCGAAGACGGTTGGTATCCCCTCAGCCATATCGAGGTGATCAAACGGTGATCTGACAAACAACATCGCAGCTTGCCAGGGCTGAGGAATAAAATTCAGAAAAGTTGAGCGGCTTCATCGGCCCTGCCCAGCCTCTGCAGACAGAGGCTTTTGTAATACCGCGCCTCCGGTTCATATCCATCGCGAGGTGAAGCGGGGTCATCCTGAGGCCGTTGTCGGATCGCGGCGCCCTCCCTCCAATATCGCAGCGCCTTTTCATGATCTCCTAGCTCCTCGGCAACCACGCCGGCCCAATATAACGCCTTTGAATCCTGAGCGAAGTACGACTTGCCCACACCTACGTTCCTGGGATATTCTAAGGCCGCCTCGAAATCCCTAAGAGCGCCCTGAAGATCGCCCTCATGATATCGCTTGAGCCCGCGCCCGATATACGCGGCATAGTAGGTGGGACGCGTGCTTCGCTCGCCCTCATACGGATCGAACTGCATCGAACGGAGCACCTCGATCGCCCGATCCCACTCCTCCAACTCCACCAGGGCGGAGGCCAGCCGAGCCTGGATACGACAGTGCTGCGGCGCCCTCTCCAGCAGGGATACTCTCTCCTGAGCGGACCTCCCCAGCTCGACGAGCACGTCATATAAATCGGCATACAGACGATGATCGTTCGGAGCCAGTTCGATCGCCCTGCGATATGCCTCCTCGGCGGCCACCAGATCCCGTTTGTCCCTCCATAGGGTCTTGCCCACGTTACGGTAAACCACGGCGTTTGGCTCCATAGTGAGCGATCTCCGCCACGACTTAAGGGCCTCCTCCTTGCGTCCAAGGGCATAGAGGAGCGTGCCCCGATAGGCATGCGCTCTGGCATCGGTCGGATTAACCTCTAACGCCCGATCCAGGATGGTCAACTCCTCCAGACGATGGGGGAAGACATAGTCCGGGCTCATCTGTGAGGCGAGCTCATAGAGATACCTCGCCCTCTCCATCTCGCCCAGTTTATCGTAACAGTAACCCAGATAGTAGTATATCATCGGATGAGCCTCCCCCTCCTGAGCGGCGCCCGGCCAGAGCCGGAGGATCTGGATGGCCTCCTCCCATTGGGCGACGCCCATATAATCACAGGCCAGCTCCAGCAGAACCTGCGCATCCTCGCCGATGCGCAAGATCAAGGTATCCCGTTGAGCCGGAGAGGAACTCAGGAACCAGAGCTCGGCCTGTGCCAGCACGTCGGTCGGCTCCACCTCTTGGAGCACCTTCTCCAGCACCTCCTGAGCTTCCCCTATCCGTCCCATCTTGCGCAGGACCATAGCCAGCATATCATATCCCTTGACGTGAAGTGCATTATGGTTCAGCGAGACGCGGAACAGCTCTTCAGCCTCCTCCGGATTCCCCTCGGCCAAGGCCATCTCGCCGAGAAAGTAAAATCCCTGGCCGTTATAGGCGGGGTCCAGTTGTAGTGCCCAGAAATGATCCCGCGCCGCTTTAAGGTCGCCGAGCTCGCGACAGGCTATGGCGAGGTGATAATGAGCTCTGCCGTGGTCAGGATCTCTTTCCAGCGCCGTTTTCAGTTCACGATATGCCTCCCTGTAAAGCCCCTTATGGTTGTAAAGCGCCCCCAGGCTCGCATGAGCCTCGGCGTTACCCGGATCGAGGGCTAAAACCTTTCTGTAAAGCTCCTCAGCCCTCTTATATCTCCGGAGCTTCTCAGCCTCGCGGCCGGCGATGATCAGCTCCTCGACGCTGCTGTGTCCATCCACCCTGGGCTCAAAAGGCCTGGGCAGCTCCACCTTAGCCCATAGGTTCGGCGGAGGTTTGTGATATCGGATCAATTCCCGCCCCCTCTCATCGCTCAGTATAAGTTTGACATCGGCCTCACGCCAGGACGCATGTGGCAGATCGATCTCCCTGGCATAAGGAGCATGAGGTGAGATATCGAACCGTTCCTCGTAGGTCTTCTCCCCGTTGACCATCAGACATAGATGAGCGCCGTTGATGGCCCTCGTGGTGTTCGCCGCTATCAGGGTTTTCCCTTCGCCGATAGGAGCTAAGTTGAGAGCCGCCTTCTCATTGGCCTGCACGAATCCTCTCATCCCCCGTATGCTCCACCAGTACTCGCGCCACCTGACCGTCTGATGAGGCTGTAGGAAGCGGAAGGTGCGCTGATCCACCACGTTCCCCGCCTGAGGCTCAACATAAGGGGTGTCGGAGTCGGTCAGGATGTAATCCCAGATGCGTCCGGCGTCATCCGTTCCCCAGGTGAATATCTTCTTGCCGGGGACCTGGCGATGGTTGGCGTAGTGGACCATGCCGACATCTGCATCCTCATAATAGATCCCCATAAAATCGGCCTCCGTCCCGATAGCGAAGAGATCGTGCGCGATCGGGATGGATTTCCAGCGGCTGATATCCAACCCTCCTTGGATGGGGAAGCGGTATAGCCGTCGCCCGGAGCTGATGATGTATTCGGTGGGATATGGGTAAAAGAGATCCTCCCTCGCCTCCACGCTCGAGTTGCTCCATTGATAGAAATCAAGGCGATATCGGTAACGGTTATACAATTTGAGGTCCACCTGTAGGTAGGAGCGATCGGGATGGAGGGTGAGCGTGACGTTCCACCGTGATCGGGATCGGCGTTCCATATGTCCCACCGTGACCGAGACGCTTCCATCGGAGTTTTCCCTGATCAGGTAATCCACAGGAGACATCGTCATCACGTGATGGCCGCGGATGAAGTTGAACTCGATGCCTCCGCAGATCCAGGCCCCTCGCAGCCCTATGAGGGCGGGTTTGATCACATCCACCTTGTGGAATATCTCCCGCCCGGCCGTCTTGTCGTATGCAGAATAGACCCTTCCCCCCAGTTGTGGGAGCACTGTCACCTCCAGGTATGGATTCTCCATCACCACGGCGCGGTAGCTTACCTCCTCGTCCCGCGGCCTGAGGATCTCATCCTGTCTGGGATAGGGATAGACCCAAGGAGCTAAAGGGGTGAAGAGCGGCGGATTGGGGTCCTCACGTATATGATAGGTGGGGATCCGGATATCCTCTTCCCGAATCCGGGCGTATAATTCACCCATTAGACCTCCTCCTCTCCGGTTTCCGCCCTGGATCGCCGGTAAGCTTGTCCCCCGTTCAACTTTAGCTCAGGCGATCCAGGGCTAAAGGCTCCTGAAAGACGAGTGTGGATTAAGCCATGCCTTGGGAGTTTCCCCCCTCAGCACCCTTGTCACCTCCTCAGCGGCCATCCTTCTGACATCTCTCAGCGATTTCTCGGAAAGATAAGCGCTATGAGGCGTTATGATAAGCCTACCCGACTCCAGCAGATCTTTGAACCTCTCGGCAACGGACGAGCCGTTCTCAGTGAGGGGTTCATCCTCCAACACGTCGAGCGCCGCCCCGGCTATTCGTCCCTCCCTCAACGCCTGACATAGCGCCGCGTTATCCACAACCGGCCCTCTGGCCGTATTAACGATATAGGCGTTGGGCTTCATCAGCTTTATCTCTCTTTCGCCGATCAGATGATAGGTGCTTCGGTAAACGCCTGTGGGCTTCCTTATAAGCGGCACATGGAGCGATATAGCGTCTGATATGTCCAACAGCTCATCCAGATCCACCTTCCGAGCGCCGTATTCGTCGAAGACCGAATCGGGGATATAGGGGTCACAGGCGACGATTTGGCCGAAGATGGGTTTGGCCTTTAGGCAGAAAGCCCTCCCGATCCTGCCGAGCCCAATTATCCCAAGGGTCTGATCCTTCGTCCTGTAAATCGGCCTCTCCCTGTGCGAGCTCCATATGCCGGCCCTGACATCATCGTTGTATCTGACGATTTTCCTCTCCAATGCCAACAGGAGGGCGAGCGTGTGCGAGGAGACCTCGTCAACGCAGTAATCGGGGACATATGCGGCATAGACGCCGTGTCGCGTCATGGCCTCCAGATCGAAGTTATCATATCCCGTCCCGTATCTCACCATCACCTTGCATCTCTCCAGCTTCGAGAGGATCCGGTCGTCGATCCTAGTATATTGAACGAGGACGGCGTCCGCGTCCCTGGCCGTCTCGATGAGGTCCCTCTCATCCCATGAATCGACCCGAACGACCTCAGCGCCGATCGGCTCGAGCACCTCTCTTTCAATGTCCAAGACCTCGTAGTCACAAGGGAAAACCACAACCTTGAATTTTCTCATCTCTTAATCCTCCCTTCGGACGGACATCGCTGCTCGGCGATGGGGCTATTATACCTCTTCCAGGAGAGCACATCAATCCTCAAATCATCGCCACAATATGGGTGCATAAGCTTGATCCCCCAACATCCCGACATCCCGTCATTGACTTGCCGTTCCCGATATGGTATCAATATTCCGCCGGAAAGATGTGAAAGGAGGCTGGGAAGATGGTCGAGGTCAAGCAGGGATCGATAACCGATGTCGAGTGCGACGTCGCCGTGGTGAACCTGTTCAGGGGCGTCAAACATCCCGGCGGGGCGACGGGCGCCATGGATAGGGCGTTGGGAGGGGCGATAACCCGATCCATAATCAGCTTCGACGGCGATCTCGGAGACTGTCTTCTCCTTGAAGGGGGAGGAAACGTCAAGGCGAAGAAGGTCATGGTCGTCGGGTTGGGAAACGCATCCGCTTTTGGCTACGACGAGGTCGAAAGGGCCTCCTATGCCGCTGCCAAAAGGGCTTTAGAGGAGGGGGCAAAGGTCGTGGCGACCATCATCCACGGTGCCGGCATCGGGGGGCTCGATCCCGTCAAGGCTGCCCGGAAGGTGGTCGATGGATCGAAAAGGGCCTTTAAGGAGTTGGGCAAAGAGGACGCCAAGCTTCTGATAGTTGAGTTCAACCCCGACAAGGCCAAAAGGATAGAGGAGGGCATAAGCTGAAACAGAGGTGAACGGCATGGCCCGATTTCGAATCGCCATGGCACAGATAAACACGACGGTCGGAGACCTCGAGGGCAACGTTAGGAAAATCAAGGAATATGTCCGGAAATCCAGGGAGCTGGGGGTGGATATAGTCACCTTTCCCGAGCTGGCCATAACCGGTTATCCCCCTGAGGATCTGCTTCTCAAACCCGATTTCATCTCGGCCAACCTGAAGGCGCTTCAGGATGTGGCCTCCGCATGTCGGGAGATAACGTCCGTGGTGGGGTTCGTCGATCGAAATGAGGACATATACAACGCCGCCGCTCTGATACATGACGGCCGGGTGGCAGGGATATACCACAAGATCTTCCTGCCGAACTACTCCGTCTTCGACGAGGACAGATACTTTCAGGCCGGAGACGAGCTTCTGATCTTCTCGCTGAACGGGAGGAGGGTGGCGATCAGCATCTGTGAGGACATCTGGTATCCTCAAGGGCCGACGAGGGATCAGACCCTGGTGGGGAATGCCGAACTCATCCTGAGCATCTCCGCCTCGCCCTATCACGCCGGCAAAGGACATGCCAGGGAGAGGATGATCGCCACCCGCGCCAACGACAACCTCGTCTTCGTGGCTTTCAACAACCTCGTGGGCGGACAGGATGAGCTGATCTTCGACGGAAACAGCGTCGTGTTCAACCAGTCCGGCGATCTGGTCGCACGGGGAAAACAGTTCGAGGAGGAGCTGATCGTGGCCGATTTGAACCTATCGGACGTGTTCAAGGCCAGACTACACGATCCCAGGAGGAGAAAATACATTCCCGTCCTGAGGAAGTCCGAATATCAGATGAACTTCATCGAGCTGGATGATCTGCCATTCAAGGAGAAACCGGAGATCTCAACGCCCGTACATGAGCCATATGAACGGATAGAGGAGATCTACAAGGCTTTAGTGCTGGGGACGCGGGATTACCTCTACAAGAACAACTTCAAGCAGGCGATCGTGGGCATGAGCGGCGGCATAGACTCGTCGCTGACGACCGTCATAGCCGTCGATGCGCTGGGGAGGGAGAACGTGCTGGGCGTTTCCATGCCCTCCAGGTACTCCTCCTCCCAGACCCAATCCGACGCCAGAAAGCTCGCGGAGAACCTGGGGATTAGGTTCAAGGTCATACCGATCGAGAGGATGTTTCAGGCGTATCTCGAGACGCTCGCCCCCGTCTTTGAGGGGTACGAGCCGGATATCACCGAGGAGAACATTCAGGCGCGCATACGGGGGAACATACTTATGGCGTTGTCGAACAAGTTCGGCGCCATCGTCCTTTCAACCGGCAACAAGAGCGAGGTGAGCGTGGGTTACTGCACGCTTTACGGCGATATGGCGGGCGGATTTTCGGTCCTGAAGGACGTCCCGAAGATGCTGGTTTATAAGCTTGCCGAATACCGAAACAGGGTTGAGGGCCGTGAGCTGATACCCCGATCCGTCTTCATCCGTCCCCCCACCGCCGAGCTTCGGCCGAATCAGAAGGACAGCGACAGCATACCGGAATACGAGATCCTCGACCCCATACTGCAGGCCTATGTGGAGGAGGATAAAAGCGTGGAGGAGATCGTGGAGATGGGATTCGACAGGGAGACTGTCCTGAGGGTCGCTAGGATGGTGGACAGGAACGAATACAAGCGTCGTCAGGCCGCCCCCGGCATCAAGATAACCCCGCGCGCTTTCGGCAAGGATCGCAGAATGCCCATAACGAACAGGTATCAGCCGCTGTGATGGGTAGAAGGATCAAACCGCTCGCTCTGGTTATCTTCTTTGTATCCGGCGCGGCCGGGCTCATCTATGAGGTGGTCTGGAGCCGGATGCTCACGCTGGTCTTCGGAAGCACGGTCTATGCAACCTCCACCGTGTTGACCGCCTTCATGGGCGGACTGGCTCTGGGCAGCTTTCTCCTGGGAAGGAGGGCCGACCGCTTAAGTCGTCCGCTTCTCCTGTATGCCGCCCTTGAAGTGGGTATAGGCGCTTTTGCCCTCCTTTTCCCCGGAATCCTCAGACTGCTCACCTCCCTCTACGTCGCGATACATAGATCCGTGGGCTTTTCATTTTACGTCATATCCCTCATCCGCTTCATCCTCGCCTTCCTCGTCCTGCTTATCCCCACCACGCTCATGGGCGCCACCCTTCCTGCCATAAGCAGAGGAGTTGTCAAAAGGATGGAGGATCTGGGCTGGGATGTGGGCGGACTTTATTCTTTAAACACCTTCGGAGCGGTGATCGGGACGCTCGGGGCGGGATTCGCCCTGATGAAATTGTTAGGCATCCCGTGGACGATCGCCCTGGCGGCGCTGCTTAACTTCGCCGTCGCCGGACTTGCCGTGTATCTGCAGCGAAAAACGACAGATGAGCCGGGAGAGCGCGAAGGGATTCCTCCTCATTCCTCACCACTAACCACTAACCCCTATAGAGCCCTCGCCCTCTGGATCACCGCCATCTCCGGCTTCTGCGCGTTGGCGTATGAGGTCTTCTGGACCAGGATACTGGTCTTCTTCCTAGGCAGCACGACATATGCCTTTACGACCATGCTCTCGGCCTTTCTCCTCGGGATAGCGGTCGGCAGCTTCATCTTCGCAAAGCTCTCCGATCGATGGACGAGACATCTCCTGGCCTTAGGCGTCGTTCAGATGCTCATAGGCCTGTTCGCCATGCTGTTATTGCCGCTTTTCGGCGAGATCTACTCGATCGGAGCGCTTTTCAGGAGGCCGAACTGGTTCAACTTCATCACGGGCCGCTTTTTCCCTGCCTTCGTCATGATGTTTCCGCCCACCTTTCTGATGGGGGCGACCTTTCCGCTTGTCGTGAAGCTCTTCGTCGCCGGCATATCTCGGGTCAGCAGGGACGTGGGCTCGGTCTATGCTGCTAATACCTTAGGATCGATATTCGGCTCGTTCGTGGCCGGATTTATCATCATCCCCTTAATCGGCATCCAGCGGGGCGTGCTGATCGTATCGCTTTTGAACATCGGGCTCGGGTGGTGGCTGCTTCAGCGGAGCGGCTTGGCTAAGGGCATGTTGCTTTTCACGTTGATACTGCTTCTGGGATCGGAGGGGGCGATGTTCGCCGTCAGCCATAACCCCATAGTCCTGAAAAGCGCTATCTTTCGATACCAGAGACCCAAGGGCAGGTTGCTCTTCTACGATGAAGGGGTCGACGCCAGCGTGACCGTGCTGGAGGATGAGGACAGCACAAGGTTGCTCTACGTCGATACCAATCAGGCGGCCGAGGACTCGCGCTGGGATTCGCCGTCGCATAGGGTCATAGCCCACCTCCCCCTCCTCCTTCATCCCGATCCCAAACGGGCGCTGGTGGTCGGTTTCGGCATGGGCGTGACGTCATATTCGATAACCCAGCACAACGTCAAGGTTGACGCCGTGGAGATCTCCCCGGGCGTGGTGAAGGCGGCGAGGCGGTTCTTCGCCCATGTCAACGGGAACGTCCTGGAAAACCCTCTGCTTCATCTATTCGTGGAGGACGGACGTAACTTCATACTGACGACAGATCGAAAATACGATATGATCTCCACCGGCATAATCCATCCCCTCGTCAGCTCCGGAAGCTCGAACATCTACAGCAGGGATTTCTACGAGCTATGTAAGCGAATCCTCACCCCGAACGGGGTGATGTGTCAATGGGTTCCGCTCCACCGCCTTCCGGAGAAGTATTTCAAGATGATCATCCGCACCTTCATCGACGTCTTCCCGCATACCACCTTATGGTATAAATACACGCCTGATTTCGTGATCCTCATCGGCACCCCGAAACCCCTGAGGATAAATTACAGGGATTTCGTCCGGAGGGCAAATCAGCCTGGCGTGAGGGAGGGCCTGGCGCATGACGATCTCGACGCCATCTCACTCCTGGATTCCTTCATGATGGACGAGGAGACGATCAGACGGTTTGTGGATGGCGGCAGGGTACACACCGATTCCCATCCATACCTCGAATTCTTCGGCCCTGGCCTTTCGGACACCACCGCCCGCAACATCGAGGCGATGAAGCCGTTTAGACAGAGCGTGATGCCATATCTGACGAACTACGGCGATACCCCTCAGGAGCGGAAAAGGATCGAGGAGGAGCTGAAGAGATACTTTGATGCCACCCAGGTCCTGATAGATGCTCAGATCGAGTATGCCAGGCACAACTACGAAAGGGCGGCTGAGCTGGCCTACAAAGCCTGGCAGATGAACCCCAAGGACGGGACGATACGGTATAACATGGAGGTGGCCCGCAGGGTGGCTATAGCCGGGATAGATGCCCAGTTGGAGAAGATAGCGGAGGGGCTGAGGCGAAAGGTGAGGGGCGATCCGGAGGATCTGGATTCCTGGCGTAAGCTCGCTTCGATCTATCAGGAGATGAATAAGGTGGATGACGCCATAAGCGCCTGCAGGCATGTTAAAAGGCTCGATCCGAAGGATCTACAGGCGCGGCTGAGCCTCGGTATGCTCCTTGAGAAGAGGGGGGATATCGACGGGGCCATAAAGGAGTATGAGGACGCTCTTAAACTCGCCCCCGATATGCCCCTTATTCACGGCAGCCTCGCTACCCTCTATCAGAAGAAGGGGGATCTCGATAGAGCGATAGAGGAGATAAGAAAAGTTCTGAGGAAGGAGCCTAATCTCGCTTTAGCCCACAGCATGCTCGGCTCACTTTATATGGACAAGGGCGAGGATGAGAAGGCGATATCGGAACTTAAGAGGGCGCTGAAGCTCGATCCGAAGCTGCTCGCGCCCCGAGTTAATCTGGCCTCCATCTACTCCGCCCATGGGAGGCTAAATGAGGCCGAAAAGGTGCTCAGAGAGGCGATCAGGGTGAATCCGAACGTATACGAGGTCAGGTTGAACCTCGCAAAGGTGCTGCTTGGGAAGGGCAAACTGCAGGAGGCGTTGGATCAGGCCGAGATGGCGCTCTCGCTGAAGAAGACAAAGGAGGCGGAGGATCTGATCGAGCTCATCAATTCCCGCCGATCGCGGTAAAACCCCAGCCGGGATATCAGACCGGAAGATGAAACCGTGGAGCGCAAACGCCCGGCCGCCTGGACATGCAGGTGGAATTGAGGTAAAATCGTTATGCTCATGTTATCGTTGAGTGTAGCAACGTCCACAGTCGACTGTCCGCCGCTTGCAGGTCATTTGTAGTCATCTGATAATGACGGCGAAGCCAAATGACCTAATGATCACAAAAGACCCTTGAGCTATGAACGGCGGGCGATTAATCTCTGGTAAACGCTACGCTCAAAGGGAATTTGAGGAATCGTTCAGCTCGTGGAGGGGTGATACGATGTTCGATGTTTATCCCATCGGGTACGTCAGAAAGCTCGACGAATCGAGGTCAGAGATCGAGCTGCTGCCGCGGTTCTCAGAGGCGTTGAAGGGCGTCGATCGGATGGAGCATCTGCTGATACTGTTCTGGATGCACAGATTTACGCCATCACATCGGAGGATGATGCAGGTTCACCCGCGCGGCGACACCACCAGGGAGAAGCTCGGCGTTTTCGTCCTGAGAAGCCCCATGAGACCTAACCCTATAGGGGTCACAAGGGTGAAGCTGATAGAGGTGAGGGGAAATAGGCTCCTCGTTGAGGGGCTCGACGCCTTAGACGGCTCCCCCGTCATAGATATCAAATCGGGTTGAGGAGGAGCGAGGATGAGATTTCCGACCTTCAGATTGGATGGAAAGGTCGCGCTGGTGACGGGCGGCGGCAGCGGAATCGGAAAGGCGCTCGCGCTCGGATTCGCCAACGCGGGCGCGGATGTGGCCGTCGCCGGAAGAAGATCGGAGCGGCTCGAGGAAACCGTCCGCCAGATCAATGAGCTCGGAAGGGAAGGACTGGCCGTTCGAACCGACGTCACCAAATCCGAGGACGTCCGGCGGATGGTCGAGGCCGTCCTGGAGAGGTTCAAAAGGATTGATATCCTGCTGAACGCGGCCGGGGTGAACAGGCGTTTTCCCGCCGAGGAGGTTCCGGAGGAGGTGTGGGATACGATCCTGGATACCAATTTGAAGGGCACCTTCCTCTGCTGTCAGGCGGTCGGGAAAGTCATGATCAGACAGGGTGGAGGCAAGATCATAAACATCGGCTCGCTCACCAGCCAAATCGGGATAGGAACGATAGCTCCCTATTCGGCCTCCAAGGGAGGCGTGTTACAGCTCTCCAGAGCCCTGGCGGGAGAATGGGCGAGATACGGGATCAACGTCAACTGCATCGGACCGGGATATTTCAAGACGGAGATGACACAGGATCTATTTAAAAACAAGAGCTGGGTCGAAAAGGCTCTCAGCAGAATACCCATGAAACGGTTCGGAAAGGTCGAAGATCTGATAGGGGCGGCCGTCTTTCTGGCCTCAGACGCCTCGGATTACATCACCGGAGGGATCATATTCGTCGACGGTGGGTTCCTGGGATGCTGGTCGGGGGGATTGATAGACTGAAAATCGTCAGGCTGCCTCTACGGGAGGAGATGCTCGAAAACCCCTCCCTCACCGCCGAGGAAGCTATCAGGCGGGCAGGGGAAGGGATCGATCTGATTCTGGAGATCGATGCGCTGCCGTTGAGCCGGATCTCCGCCGAACTGATCCGGTTCGAGGGACCCGCCGAGGGAAACATCGAAAGGGTCAGAGGAGCTCTCGAAAGGGGAGCCTTCAGGTTCTATATCAGGAGCGATAACTGGAGATACCCCGACGCCACGGACAGGATAAGGCGATGCGCCGAAGGGGATAAACGGATCGCGGATAGGCTCTCCGGCCGCGAGGTGTTGGCTATCTACAGGGAGGGGAGGGAGGAGCTATCGCCGCTTAAGCTCGACTGGCTCCGGGGGTTTATCGAATCCATATCTCCGAAGATCGTCCTCAACTCCGTTTATCTCCTCCCCCCTAAACTCCTCAACGGTTCGATCATATCCTCCCTTCTCCTTCCATGGGACGATCGGCTGCCGGGGGCTTTCAAGAAGGCTTGCGGGGAGGAGCTCTTCGAGAAGATGCCATACCTGTTCATCACGACCCACGAGACCCTGAGCGATCTGGGGTTTTTCTGGAAGGTTGCCGGGAGGATGTTCTCGGAATCGGTTCAGCATCTCGGCTGTAAGGTCGCGATCCCCCTGGTCAAGAGGATGCTCTACAGCGCGGCGATCGTCGATCTATCGAATTTATCGACCGCCGTCTTAGACGAAGGAGATGGGTCTTCCTTCAAGAGGAGAGCTCTACTCGTCAAGCTCGCCCTCTCCTCGAAACGGGCCATCGGCATCTATACTAAAGGCCGGATCGACAGGCGGGATATCGCCCTTGGGCTCGGAGAGATCATGGGATCAACCCGAGCGGCCGGCGAGATAGGTGTGATCTATCCAACCCTATCGATCCTGGGAACCCCTGATGATGGGGAGAGGGAACGGACGGTCGAGGGGCTTGCCGATCTGACGTTAAACCTGATGGAGATGGGGTATGACTTCGATCTGATACCCGAGCCGATATCGGAGTTCAGGGCTGGATCGGAATACCAAGTGATCATCATTCCGTCATGCCAGACGCTCGCCTCCGACACGGTGAGATCGCTGAAGGGGTTCACGAAGCGGGGGAAGGTGGCGGCTATCCATCCGCCGCCCTACCTGGTTGACGGCATGGGGGGACAGAGCGCATTCGATCTCGAGGAGATGTTATGGAGAAGGGTGAAGATCATAAGGGAGCCTCTGGATCTGGAGCGGTTCCTCTCGAGAAGCGTCAACCGCGGCGTGAACCTCTATGAGAGAAGCATGAACTATCCGGCGAGGTCCATCCTGATCCAGCGTAGATCGTTCGGCGACTCGGATCTTCTCATCCTGATGAGCCTGAGCGACTCCCACATGGACGTGCTCATGGAGATCGAAAGCGAGATGAAGGTTGAGGGGATAAACCCGGACGGGTCGGCCTCGAAGATCGATTTCTGGCATGCTGACGGCCGGACGTATGCGGAGATCGGATTGGATGGCGGTGAGATGAGGATCATGAAGGCGATCCCCATCCGGTGATTGAGATTCACGTGGATTTGTGGTATATTATCCTCGCTTATGTAGCTGTTACAAACCGCAGTTCTATATCATCCAGAGCTTGGCAACACGCTTGCAACCAGCAGAGGAGCAGATGAAGGTGAGTTTGGAAGTGGAGGACATCATGAAGAAAGCCCAACGGATAGTCTCCGGCCGGTAGGGTCAAGCTGAGAGGTGTAGAACATGAGCGCTCAGATGCCTCAACAACGGTTAGAGGTTGAGCTACAGCGATGGCTGAATCTGCTGATCACACACTACCGCCCCCAGCGTATCCTCCTTTTCGGTCCCCTGGCACAGGGACGAGCTGGTGAGTCCTCGGATATCGACCTCATCGTCATCAAACAGACCGACAAACGCTTTCTGGACCGTATCGCTGAGGTGTTGCGCTTGATCAAAACCGCGGGAAGCCCTGGATGTATTCGTGTATACGCCGGAGGAATTTGAACAACTTTGTAGTGAAAGGCTCTTTTTCAAGGAGGAGATCCTGAAGAAGGCGAAGGTGCTCTATGATGCTCAGCGAAGCACAGAGATGGATCAGATTCGCTGAAGAGGATCTGAAAGTAGCTGAATTGGTCTTCCGGG
>JAGGXZ010000069.1 GCA_021162805.1 Candidatus Poribacteria bacterium | reverse complement strand
CAGTCTCCGACACCGGCATAGGGATACCGAGGGAGAAGATCGAGGAGATATTCAAGCCGTTTGTTCAGTTGGACAGTTCTCTATCGAGGCAGTATGAGGGGACGGGATTGGGGTTGGCGTTGACGAGGCGGTTGGTGGAGCTTTTGGGTGGTAGGATTTGGGTTGAGAGTCAACTCGGAAAGGGCAGCACCTTCCACTTCACCATACCGGTTGAGCTCGAAAAGGGGAAAAACGATGAGAGAAGGGGCATAAAAATACCCACCCCGAAAGGGAAAAAGGTTTCTGCCGAGAAGAGGGAGAAGGTGGCGTTGATAGTGGAGGACGATCTTAACTTCGCTTCGCTACTGAGGGAATATCTGGAGGATCTAGGATGTCGGACCGCGATCGCACTCAGCGGAGAGGAAGGGCTTAGGATGGCGCGCCAGCTTAAGCCCGATCTGATAACGCTGGATATAATGATGCCTGTGATGGACGGATGGCAATTCCTTGAAAAGCTAAACGAGGATGAGGAGTTGAGAGGAACACCTGTGGTGATCATATCCGTCCTCCACGAAGAGGGTAAAGGGATGGCACTTGGCGCATCAGCAGTGCTTCAAAAGCCGATAGATCGGCTCTCTCTGATGAGAGCGCTCGAGAGAGCTGGACTATCGAGGAAAGATCAGGCTAAGGTGCTGGTCGTTGACGATGATCCAAATGCCGTGGAAATCATCTCAGAAATCCTCTCATCGATGGAATACTCCATTTTGAAGGCCTATGGCGGCAGGGAAGGAATACAGATAGCTGCAGATGAAACCCCGGATCTGATCGTGCTGGATCTGATGATGCCCGAGATGGACGGGTTTGACGTGATCGAACATCTCAAAAGCGATCCTAAAACGAGGGATATACCGATCGTGATCCTCACGGCTAAACTCCTGACCGAGGAGGACATACGTCGTCTCAACGGACATATCGTCTCCATAACCCGTAAGGGTGAGTTCAGCAGGGAGGAGTTTCTCAGGGAGGTGAGAAACGTCCTCGGAGAAAAGCTCACATCTGAGAAGGAGACAGAGCATGGCAAGGATTCTGGTGGTAGAGGACCACGAGGTAAACCTCCAGTTGATGGAGGAGATAATCAAGCTGATGGGACATGAGCCGATCCCCGCCAAAAACGGAACAGAGGGGATAGAACTCGCTCTCAATGAGAAGCCTGATCTGATCCTCATGGACATACAGATGCCAGGTATAAGCGGTCTGGAGGCGATGAGGAGGATCAAATCCGATCCCTCAACCTCGCATATTCCCATCCTCGCCCTCACTGCCATGGCGATGAAAGGGGATGAGGAGAAACTGCTGGGAGAAGGGTTTGACGATTATATCAGCAAGCCGATCAGATTACACGACGTCACCGAGAAAATCGGGAGGTGGTTGAGGGATGCCTAGAGTGCTGATAGTCGACGACGAGCGGTTCAACGTGGATCTGATCGAGGGGATGCTCGTTCCGTTCAGATACGAAATCGATAAGGCCTATGACGGCCAGGAGGCCCTTGAGAAGATCAAGGAGAATCCGCCGGATCTGGTATTGCTCGATGTGATGATGCCAGGGATAGATGGGTTTGAGGTATGCAGAAGGATAAAGGAAAATCCTGAAACGGCCTTCATACCGGTCGTGATGGTCACAGCGCTGGATAGACCCGAGGATAAAGTTCAAGGCATAGAGGCTGGAGCGGATGATTTCCTCACCAAACCGGTCCGCAGGGAGGAGTTGATAGCCAGGGTTCGAACGGCCCTGAGGATGAAGGAGTTGAACGACAGGCTTCAGAACGCCTATAAGGGCGTTGATAGGCTCAACGAACACATGATGGTCGCCCTCACCTCCTTCGAACCTTTATCGTTTGACAGGAACGCTATCGAGATGGATCTGGCTAAAAGGCTTCTCGTGCCTGACGAGCGAGCGCCGAAGGCCCTTCTCATCGTCTCGAACGGAGGAACCATCGGCAGGATGTACCGCAGCAAGGATACGGGTGAAATTGTCAGGGATGAGCTGCATCTGAATCCTCCCTCGCTTAAAGCCATATCGCCGGATGAGGGCGAGGTGAGGATATCAAACTGGTGGCAGGACGGTAAGACCCTCCCGGAATATCAGAGCCGTTTCCCAAAGGAAATCCTGAATCTCCTGGAGTTCGTCGAGAACTTCATCGCCTTCAGGGCGGGAGGCACGCTGGTCGTCGCCTTTAACTACGCCGGCGATGTCTCGGCATTCGAGGCCGAAGTGTTGAAAGGGCTGGCCATACACACGTTGGTCATCTCCGCCATGTCCAGACAGATACAGGAGACGGAAAGGGCCTTTAGATATTCAGTCGAAGCGCTATCAAGGGCAGCGGAGGAAAATGACGAGGAGACATGGGAACACACGATCAGGGTGAACGAATATGCCAGAACGCTGGCCGAGGAGATGGGCATGCCACGCCGGTTCGTCGAGGATATCGGATTCTTCGCTCAGATGCATGATGTGGGTAAGATACGTATCCACCCTGATATCCTTCGAAAGCCGGGAAAGCTAACGCCGGTAGAGTGGGAGATAATGAAAACCCACACCATCGCCGGGGCGAAGATATTGGGCGACGAGCCGAGGTTGAGGATGGCCCGTAATATCGCCCTATCACATCATGAAAAGTGGGATGGATCGGGATATCCATGTGGCCTCAGGGGTGAGGAGATACCGATCGAAGGGCGTATAACGATGATGGCAGATGTCTACGACGCCCTTAGATCCAGACGCAGCTATAAACCCGCCTTTCCTCATGAAAAGGCCTATAGGATCATCGTGGAGGGAGACGGCAGAACCACACCGGATCATTTCGATCCGGAGGTGCTGAAGGCATTTAAGCGGAGGGCGGACGAGTTCGCCGATATATTCGAGAAATACAAGGGCGAAGAGGAAAAATGAAGGTATGCATGCAACTGCCTTCGCCCTTGCGCTCTTCATCGGTATCTATCTCCCACCGCTCTATCCCATTTTGAACACCGTTGAAAAGGGTCGAGATATGTGGTATAAGAATCGATGGGCGAGAAAATTCCCAAGGAGATCTTCTGAGATGATATGGATGGCGATACTGACCATTCAGTTTACAGCGATCCCAATCGGATAGTCGCCTCAGGTGGCTCCGCCGCTTGACCCTCTGTCAGCCGTTGAGATGGTGGGATCGGAGGAGATAGCGAGAAGGATCTCGCCGAATCGTAATTTGATTAAAGGCGTGCCCCCGGCGATCCCGTTCTTCGGGTCAGAAGATAGGTTCCTGGTCGGAGGCAGAGAGTTTATGAAGCTGTCCAGGAGACTGGGCAATACTGCTAAATTATATGTCGCCGAGGGGGTAGGTCATGGGTTTTTCAACAGATATCCGTGGCTGGAGCGAACTACCTATCTGGCCGATAGATTCCTAGCAGATTACGGATATATCGAGGGCAAGCCGGCGATCGAGCTGCCTGAGGGCGAACCAGGTATGAAGCTTGTGGAGGAAAGTCCTTGATGAAAGACGACTCTTTCTATGAGAAGAAGGAGGTGTTCGATGGGATTTGAGGGCCTTAACTTCGGCCTTGGGAGCATTCCGCTCCTGTCAGATGCTCAGACGAGATCCATATCGGCGGAAAACCCGAAGGGTGAAAAGGGAGGCGGTGCCAAAGCCGTTCCGGACGAACGCAGCGCCGCCTCAATGTTGGGTAAGGGATGGAAGGTGCGTCCCTGCATCACCCTCCCGCCGGGCGAGACGACAACGCTCGCCGAGATAGACGGTCCCGGGGTTATACAACACATCTGGATAACGGTCGATCCGAAGGCTTACAGGGATACCATCCTTCGATTTTACTGGGATGACGAGGAGACACCCTCAGTAGAGGTTCCCCTGGGAGATTTCTTCTGCAACGGTCACGGGATGAGGTATAACGTCAACTCGCTTCCCATCTGCGTCAATCCTTCAGGCGGGTTCAACAGCTACTGGCCGATGCCTTTCAAAAAGAGCGCGAAGGTGACGGTGGAAAATCAACGATGGGAACCCATAGGCGGCTTCTTCTACCAGATCACCTACTCCCTGACCCAAATCCCCGAAAATACCGGCTATTTCCACGCTCAGTGGCGTAGAAGCATGACCAGAAGGGATCGCCCGGAACATGTCATCCTGGACGGAGTGAGAGGACAGGGACATTACGTGGGGACCTTCCTGGCCTGGACACAGCTTTCGGACGGTTGGTGGGGCGAAGGTGAAATCAAGTTCTACATCGACGGCGATACCGAACATCCCACCATATGTGGCACGGGAACCGAGGATTACTTCGGAGGGGCATGGGGGTTCGGCGATACCTTCTCCACGCCCTTTTTGGGATATCCGCTATGGCAGCGTGACCCTACCAGGGTGCCGAAGCACGGCCTTTACAGGTGGCATATCATGGACCCGATCAGATTTCAGTCCGATCTGAAGGTGACGATCCAGGCCCTAGGATGGTGGCCTAACGGCAAGTTCCAGCCGCTTACCGATGACATCGCCTCGGTGGGATACTGGTATCAGAGGGAACCGCACGCCCCGTTCCCCGAGATGCCTCCCATCCATGAACGCTGGTCCAGATAAGGGAGAGGGGCAACCCTCGGGGTTGCCCTATTCCCTCTCCAGTTCTTTCTGAATTAGGAGGACGGCGTAGCTCAGAGGGACGGTCTTCTCTCCGCATCCCTCCTCCCTGCCGATCCGATATGCCCTTTGACGTAGATCCTTATAGTCTATGGGGTCCACCGAGTTGATATCGCCCAGAAAGGTGTGTTTACAACAGCTCACCTTGACCCCATCGAACATCGGGTATCCCCATACCCTGCAGATAAGGGGGCGATGTTCATATATGGAACAGACGCCGCCGATCAGGAAGGGACAGGTGGCCTCTCTGGAGGAACCCATCTCCATCATCACCTCGCTTGGCTTGACATCGGAGAGTTTTTTGAGGTCATAGCCGAGCTTGATCGATTTGAGGACTGTTCTTTTAGCGCGATCATAGATCTCGTCCCTTAGCTCCTTCGGCAGGATGGATAGCCCCTGTCGCATATGGATCAGCTCGACCGGAAGGAGTGAGAGCAGAGAGGTGCCGCGACAGCAGACATCACAATCGACCTTACATCCCACATATCTCGGATCGGCTCTTAATCTGCGGCATTCCTCCTCCACCTCGTCCAGCAGCTTCTCATATCTTTCGAGACATCTACTCTCCTCAGCGCTCATCTTCTCCGTTTCCTCCTTCTCCTCTCCGCCTCCCTCAGGCTGAATATACAGCCGCAGTAATTCTGCCTGTATAGGTTATATCTTTTGCTCATGATCACGCTCTTTTGGAATCCTCCTTTCTTCTTGAAATCGGCCTGGAGGAACTCCACGCCATATTTGTCAGCGACCTCCGTGCCGATGCTGTTTATCCTATCGGCTTTCTTGTGGGGGCTTATCGAGAGGGTGGTGGTGATGATGTCGAATCCGTGATCGACGGCATACTGTGCTGTCCTTTCAAGCCGCATCCTATAACAGACCAGGCATCGCTCTCCCCCCTCCGGTTCATCCTCCAGTCCCTTCACCAGCTCGAACCATCTTTTAACGTCATATTCGCCGATGATCAGATTTATCCCCGCTATTTTCGCATATCTGACCATCTCCTCCAGTCTCAGCTTATACTGACCTCTCGGATGGATGTTAGGATTATAGAAGAAACCCGTGACCTCATAGATGGGCTTCAAGACCTCTATGACGTATGTCGAGCAGGGAGCGCAACAGATATGCAGTAGCATCCGTTTCATCACAGCTTCACCTTATCCTCCGGTATCAACGATCTGCCCTTTTCATCGAACCACCTCTCCAGCGCCTGGAAGCTCTTGATCCCCTCGCTGAAGAGATATCGGGCAAAATCCGGATCTTCAATGACCCTCCCCCACTCCTCCCTGATACCATTGAAGAAGTTGGACAGATGACCGCCGGGACAGAGCTCATCCTCCCACTTTGAGAGCACCTCCCACACCGGCATACGCCACACTGAAAGCGGCTTCTCCTCCAGGAGGGAGACGGCGTTATAAAGCGTTCCTTTCAATATCGCCCCCGTCAATCTAACGATCTCCGCCAATCTCTGGTTCGGCTTATCGGTAAATCGCTCCAGCAGGTAAGAGATATAACCGGATATGCGATGAAGGCTCAGATCGATCTTACGATAATACCCTTCCTCTGTCTCTCTGAGATCCTCAGGGACATCCCCGTAGAGCAGGATATAGGTTCCCGGCAGAGGGGGCGACCAATCATATGGATAATGCTCCGGGGATAGGAAGAAGATCTGGAATTGCCAGACGTCGTAATCTTGGGGGCGGATGATTCCGATCCTCTCCTGTATTCTCAGCGCCTCCTCAAGTCTTGGTGAGCGCGGGCCTTCCATCACCTCGTAGTCCACAAGGACATGGATGTCCACGTCGGAATATCCGGGTATGAAATCCCCCTTCACGAGGGATCCTTTCAGCAGAACGGCTATGAGATGCTCACCTAAGACTTCCCGAAGCGATTTGACTATGAGATCGAGAGCCGGTCTGAGATGATGGGGGATTTGGGCTTTTATCATCCTTATCACCTAGGTCCTATTTTAACATAGACACGTCGCGGTGTAAAGTATGCAATATGCCTCTCGTAGCGAAGTACAGCGGATGGATCAGGCAAAAATAACGGGCAGACTATCGCCTGCCCGTTTAAGGAGGCGGAAGAGAGAATAGGGAGTAAAGGGAGGGGTGGCAGTGCCCTTTACTCCCCCGCCCTAGAGAGACTCCAGGTGAGACCTGGAGGGGGATCACTTAAGGATAACCATTTTTCTCGCGAATGATCTGTCACCTACCAGAAGCTGATAGATGTAAACGCCACTCGTCACCTTTTCACCGATCTCATTTCGTCCGTCCCAATATGCCGCTCTGCTTCGATCCTCATAGTAGCCCGGCTCGAGCTTCCCCAGATCCAAAACCCTCACCAGCTTGCCGGATACGTCGAATATCCGGATCTTCACCTCAGCTCGCTCAGAGAGTCTGAAGGGTATCCACGTCTCAGGGTTAAATGGGTTGGGATAGTTCTGTCCCAGAGAGGTCGCCTCAGGCACGGCATGTAGGATCAGGCTTAACTTCGGGAGCATGCCGATTTTGACCTCGTTTGATCCTCTCACCCTGATCGATATTCCGTTAAGAAGCTTTACGCTCGTATCTTCGCTCCAGCTGTTAACCCTGAACGTCAACCTCAGGAGATCTCCCTTTCCGTTTAACCCGCTTTTCTCTTCGATGAGGCTCGCAAGCACAGTCGCTAAGCCTGGCCTTTCGATTTTGATGTGGTATAAGATTTTCCCGCCGCTTAACAGATCTCCAGGCTCGGCATCCCGCAGCTGGAGTTGCTCCGGATCGAACTCAATCTGGACCGCATAGGCGTATAGGGATGAGACATCTCCCTTAAGTGCGATTTTTGCCTCCTGTCCGGCTATCACAGAGGAGAGCTTTAAATCGAATTCATCTTCGGTTTTCCCGTTGTCAGGGGCTGCATCGCCCGCCTTTAAGAAATTGCTCGCCAAAACGGCGAAATCGGAGAGGTCTACGGTATCATTCCCATTGAAATCGCAGCTTGAATTATAGTTCGGATCACCTTGGACGCTGCCGAAGCTGGCTGACAAAACGTTGAAATCCTTTAGATCAACATCGTTATCCCCATCTGCGTCTCCGGCCAACAGGGAGAAATTCAGGCTTGAGGATGGGATCGTGACGTTCTGCAGGGTTTGTCTGAGAAACCCATCGGCCTTTGCTGCTATATCATATGTCCCTGCCGGCGTGGTCAGGTTCAACGTGTAGCTGCCATCTGAGCTCGTGTTGATAACTCTTTTCTCCAGAGGAACAGTCCCGCCGTGGCTTCTAACCTCTATCGTCACTTGCGCCGAGTGATTCGTCCTGGACTGGAGTTGCACTTTACCGGAGATGGTTGTCCCGCCCGTGGGCGCGGCGCTGCCGATGTATATCTTCCCATTGATGGTGGCAGGGGTGAGCGTGCCATCTCCTGCGACGGACAAAGCGGTCACCCTCCCGTTAGCCTCATCGAAGTCAAAGGAGACCGTGGTGTATCCCGACGGAGGAGTTCCTATAACCTCAAGCTGAAACGTGGCCACCACTCCACTGCCTGTAGCTGAGGATGTGTGGTTAACCTCGACGTAATCCAACTGTCCCCCGGATATGCCGTTGCCGGGGTCTCCGTGTCTATCGTTATCCAGCACCGTTCCTCCCAGGAAGCCACCCTGATTGAAGGGCGTAATGACGTCGGCGACCTCCAAAACGCTCGTGTCATATGTCAGATAGGCTGCCACACCATTGATGTTCTGGCTGCTTTGCAGATATAACCTCAGATCGATCCTATCTCCTACCGAAGCATATATGGTGCTGTTGCCGTTTGAATCCTGTATCGCCAGAGTTGCAGATCCCGTGACGGTAAAGCCGTCCTGTAATGTTGCCGTCGCCCCTCCTGGATTGGAGACACTCACATCTCTGCTTCCCTGAGATGCAGAGGGAGAGATGGTGATGTTGACCTTGATCTGGGTAGAGGAGATGTAAGAAATCGAGTTGACGGTTATGTCGCTACCGAAGGACGCTGAGGAATTGGACTGGAATCCCGTTCCTGTGATGGTAACGTCCAAGGTGGTTCCGGGGGAGGCGGATGAAGGGGAGATAGAGCTTACAGTCAGTTCGCTTCCCACGGAGAAGAGGCCTATTCCGGTGTCAGACTGGCCGTCGGGGTTGGTGAGGGTGATGTTCCGAAGTCCTGACGGGGCATTGGAGGCGATGGTGATGTTGACGAGAAGATCCTGTGAGTCAACGAATGAGACGGAGTTGACGGTTATACCGATTCCGCTAAAAGAGATCGTTGCACCGCTTTGGAAGTTCGTCCCCGTTATCTGAACGTCCAGCGTTGTACTTTTACTTCCTGTGGATGGGTTGGCGCTCAAAACTTGAGGAGCAGCATGTAAAACGGTGAACGCATTATCTTCGGTAGCGCTCACGCCGCCCGGATTGCTCACCGTTACATCACAGGCTCCTAACGCCGCTGTGGACGAGATGTCTATGTTGGCTATGAGTTGGGAGGAGTTGACGAAGGTGGTGGAGTTTACCGTTATACCGGAGTTGTCAAAGGAAGCAACCGCTCCTTCGACGAAGTTCGAGCCGTTTATCGTCACATCATAGCTAGGCATCCCTCTATTTCCCGAAGATGGAGATAGGGAGGTGATAGACGGGGAGCCGATCACTTCGAAAAGATCGCTTCCTGTCGCCTGAACGTTCCCCGGATTTATCACGGTCACATCCCACTTCTTCAGGGGTGAGGAGGGCGAGATGGAGATCAAGGCTGTGATCCGGCTCGATGAGTCGACGACTGCTGAGTGAACCGCTATACCACTGCTGGATTCAAACTTCACATCCGCTCCTTCCACAAAGTTGCTCCCCTCTATCGTGATCGACATCATCGATGCTCCTCTGCTGCCGCTTGAGGGGGTGATGGAACTCACAGTAGGGGCGCCCAGAACATGAAACAAATTATCGCCGTTGGCTGTTACTCCGTCGACCGTCACGGAGACATCTCTCAGCCCGATCGTGGCCGTTCCGTCAACTGTGATCTCGGCCGAGAGCTCCGTCTGGCTGACGTAGCTGAGCGAGTTGACGGTGACTCCTGATCCAAAGCTTACATCGCCGGCGGTTATCGACGAATTGAATCCTCCTCCATATATACTCACCACCAGTGTTGCCCCTCTGTTCGCCCTGTTCGGTGAGATAGAGGTGACCGTCAGACCGCTCAGAACCGTGAACATATTTGATCCGATCCCGACTACGTTGCCGGGGTTGGTCACGGTGACATCTCTTAATCCCAAGGGAGCGGTAGAATCAATCGAGATGGTCACATCTATTCTTCCGCTGTTGATGAAGGTAGCTGAAAGAACGTTGACACCCGCGCCAAATGAAACCTGACTGTCGCTGGTGAAGTTGCTCCCCTGCACCGTCACGCTGAGTCCAGTCACGCCGATATTGGCGCTTGCCGGCGAGATTGAAACAACCGCCGGTGGGCCGATCACTGTGAAAGCATTCGCTTTAGTAACGCTCACTCCTCCGGGATTCGTGACTGTAACGCTTCTCGATGTTAATCCAGCGGTTGAATCGATGGTGATGTTGGCGTAGATCTTGGTTAAAGTGGCATCCACGGAGGTGGAATTTACCGTTATGCCTCCCCCACTGAATGATACAGATGCCCCGGGGACGAACCTCTCGCCGGTTATCACCACATCCATGTTAGTCGCGCCCTGGCTGCCGGATGAGGGTGATATATCGGTTACAGCAGGGGCTGCTAGGATCGTGAAGCCATTTGACAAGGTATCGGTGGACCCTCCAGGATTGGTCACTGTCACATCATATGTCCCTGCACCACCTGTGACGTTTAAAACGGCATTGATGGTGTGAGAATCGACAACAACAGCGGATGTAACGGCGCAGCCGCCTATCGTGACGGTGGCGCCTGAGGTGAAATTGTTACCCGTTATGGTCACGGACATACCTGATCCTCCGGTGCTTGCCACATCAGGCGATATGCCCGTCACATCAACCGAGCCAAGCACGGTAAACAGATTCGCTCCTGTCCTGCTTATGCTGTAAGGGTTGGTGACGGTGACGTTTCTGGAGCCCAACGACGCACTAGGACTGACATCTACGTTGACCGTAAGAGAGGTGGGGGAGTTGTATGTGACGGAGTTTACAGTGATGCCTGTCCCATTGAAGGAGACGGTCACTCCGTTCATGAAGTTCGTCCCGCTGATGGTCAAATTTATGTTATTGACCCCTCTGTTAAGACTGCTTGGATTTACACCTGTAACGGTCACATCCCCCAAAACGTTGAAAGCATTGTTCCTCGTCACGCTCACACCACCGGCGTTTGTGACTGTAATATTCCTGATGCCCTCCGTCGCCGTAGGTGATATCTGGATATTGACGTCTAGCGTTGTTGAGGTGATCGAGTTAACCGATACGACCGTTATCCCATCGCCGCTGAAGGTTATGGTCGGTGTTCCGACGAAATTGGTTCCCGTAACGGTGAAATGAGTTATGTAAGCTCCCCTATTCGCCTGTGAGGGAGATACCGATGTGATCGAAGGGGGACCTACCACCTCAAATAGATCGTTCCCAACGGCCGGAGTGGTTCCTATCCCCGGGTTGGTCACCTTGATATCCCTTTTGCCTAGAGCCGCTGTGGATGAGATATCTATGTTAACGGTTAAGCTGGTTGAGGAGTTGAAAGTGACGGAGTTGACGGTGATTCCCGTCCCACTGAACTCCACCGTTGCTCCGTCGACGAAGTCGCTTCCTGTTATCTGGACGTCCAGGTTGCTTGCTCCCAGATTACCCCTCCCCGGTGATGCTCCCGTGACAGTAGGCGGGCTTACCACTGTAAAGCCACACTGATTGGAGGTCTGGATGCCGCCCGGGTTGGTAATCGTGAAGGTATAGGTTCCCGCTGAGAGACCTTCGGCTGTCAGATCAAATGTCGCCGATATCTGAGTCGTATCCACATAGGAGAGGCTCGATACAGTTATGGGAACGGCGCCGAAACTTATGGTGGGCAGGTTTTCCTCTATCAACCCACCGCTTATAGAGTTGTTGCCCACCAGGTTGACCCCTGTGATGATCACAGATATGCTGGAACCCAACTCACCGCTCGATGGGCTGACTGACGTTATGGATGGCGCTCCGACAACGGTGAATATAGGAGATGCGCTTGTGGCTGAAGCACCTCCAGGATTTGTGACTGTAACATATCTTCCTCCCAGAGGAGCCGCTGAGGAGATTTCTATGTAGGTCTTTATGACCGTTCCGGTGCCATTGACTGTGGTGGGGCCTGTGACCGTGATGTTTGAATCGGGCACACCCGGGGAGATATCAAACGAAATACTACATCCGGATACGAAATTGGCTCCCGTTATCTGAACCATGAGATTGCTAGCCCCCTGATTGCCGTGATCGGGATATACCGTATCAACAGCTACATATGGAGCATCCACGACCTCAAAGACAGGCAGAGAGGACATTCCAGTTCTCCCGTCAGGGTTAACCACCGTGACGTATCTGCCCCCTAATGAGGTGTCCTGAGAGATATCAATTGTAGCCACAAGCTCAGTGGAGCTGAGATATGTGACGCCTTTGACCGTGATGCCATCAGGGGTGAAGAGCACATTAAGGCCATCGCCGTTATCGAAGTTGTATCCGTGGATGTGCACCTGCAGATTCTGAGCTCCTCTGTTACCCCTACCTGCCCCTCCTCCCACCGATGTGCTTGAGACGATGGGGCCGCGTTCGATGGTAAGTGCGATGACGGCATGAGCAGTTCCATTTGTGTCGGTAGCTGTTACGGTTAGCTCCTTATCGCCTCCTGTGATACCGAAAAACGGGATGGTCTGGAAGGAGTATACTCCATCGCTGGCCTTAACATCCCCATTTGTTCCGTCGTCATACATCTCCTGAGAGGCCCCTCCCCCTATAGGGCTCAGATCCACCGTTACAGATGAGATGTTCGTGCCCGTCACGCTGGCGGTTAAAAGTACAGGTGTTTCGCCATCAAGTGATACGGAGGAAGGAACGGCTTTCGGATCGGATATCACCGGTCCCGTGACCCCGGAGGTAAGCTTTGTGTTTTTATCCAATTTGCCTGTGAAATGAACGGATACGCTGATGCGTTCGTTGGGATCGAGACCATCAGAGCAGATCACCCTTACATCGTTGATGGACGAGCCGAGATTACCGCTCACCTGTACGGGCGACGGATCGGTGGTGAAATCTCCGGACACTATGGCAGATACGTCGTGCCAGACGACGTTCACGGAAAGCGTATAATCACCCGCCACGGCTCCCGCCGCGTTCCACGAGAATTGAGGATCGGCGCTGAAAACCGTGAAGCTCGGCAGAATATCGGGTGCGGCCTCGATGTGATATCGCTCATCTATTCGATAGTCACCCGCTTCCAGGTGGATGTTTCTGGTAGCGATGATCGAACCTGAACTTGATGAGAAGGTCTCCTGATAAACCTGTTGTTCAGGGGAGAGATCCGTCCTGGTTATGGCTACAGTTACCTTGGTTTTGACGTTAAAGTTGAAGAGCATCGAGGTTCCAGCCGGGATCCCACCGGCTGGAGCATTGCCGAGGTTCGGCGATGTGATCGTATCAACCGGGTAATCGGCTTTCTGATTTTGATAGGCAGATGCCTGTGAGACCACACATAGCAATACTACAGCCGAAATGGCTGTAAGTAATTCGGTGAGAATTCTATTCCTCATCCCCTATGACCCCCATAGATTAGGTGATTGCGGCAAACTTTAAATTCGGCTGGACCGTCTTCCGAGACGGCCAGCCGATCCGGTGATACGAAAGACCTGAAAGATCAGGTCTGCGAGATGAATGATTCAAAACAGGATAAAGGTATCATATATTGTCATCATGGTGGTCTCGATATCCACCGTCCTCGTTATCGTTTGATCCTGCTCCGATGCCGCCGTGATTGAGACCACCATCCTGATTGCTGCCGTTCTCATCGCTCACGGGAAACCTCACATCCAGATCAGCATTTCCGTCATCGATCACATCTAGATCCTGTGTCATGTCGTTCCAGATATCCATGATTTGGTCTGCCACGTTTGCTATCGTAGCCATCATCGCCAATCCCAGGAGCCCAGCTAAGATGGTGTACTCTATAAGAGCCTGGCCCCTCTCCCTACGAAGCCTCTCTAAAGCCTTCACCATGACACACCACCTTGAATTTTTCGATGAACCGAACACAAAGGTAGCTCAGCGGTCGATGAATCACCCATCGACCGCTGAACTTTCGGATAACGTTCCCCTCGCTCGGTTCATCCTATTTGCACAATATGAGAAGCAAATTGCATACCAATCGGTCAAAAATCCAGGGAAATTCAGATTTCATGCGGGTTGGAGGGCAAAACCGCTGTGTTTAAAATCATTAACAAACTATGCAAAAAATTGCATAGTTTGTGAAGGGAAATTCCCATGAATCCGCACCACCACAGCGCGGAGTGGACTTCAAAGTGGGTATGAAAGCTTTTGCACAATTTATGCAAGAATTTGCATAATCGGTTGGCTTAAACCTCGACTCCCAAAAACTTCCTCACCAGATACCCTATTCCGAAGGATATGGCCGCAACGCCCAAGCTGATCAGAGCCATCTCCGCAAACCTGTTCCCAAAAGGCAGATCCTTCGCCACCGAGACGAAATAGGTGAAGATAAGTATGACCAAGATCGCATCCGATATCGCCAATGCCAGGGAGAGATAGTAGCTGTTCAGGAGAAAGAACGGCAGGATAAGTATGAAGACGGCCACCCCTCTCTATCAGCTTTATACAAAACGCCAGGCCGAAGATCTTCGAAAGGATGATGTACATCAGGACTTTAAACCTGTTGGGCGGAACATCCCTCCGGGTGTATTCCCTCCAAACCTCATAATGACGGCGCTCGTCCTCGGCGATCCTCTGAAGTACCTCCCTGTTTTCGCCCTTTGCCCTGGCGGCAAGACGGCTATATACGTGATGCTCGGTTGAAAACCGATCAGTTCTCCCAATGTCTTCCCATCGGTATCTCCCACAATCGCCCTCCTTTACCTGAGAAGGTTTGAGATTGGAAGCCTATAAACCCCTCCTCCCATCGTCGCCGCATAGAGGACCCTCCCGTCGGAGGATATAGCGAGATCCTTAACGGCTTTGATCCTCAATCCCTCGTTGATCACCCTCCATCTTTTCCCGCCATCCAAGCTCATATAAACTCCTGTAGCCATATCGGAGATGTAGATCCTGTTTGGATCAGTCGGGTCGATTACCACATCCGTTATCACCGACCATGGAACGCCGTAGGAGCTTGAGGAGATGAGGATGATAGATGGTTTTTCATATGAGACGTCCTGAATTCCCCCGCCGAGGGGCAGGAGGTAGGGCGGACATACGATCTCGATCCCCCCTGAGGCCTTCTGCCAGCTCTCCCCGCCGTCGTTCGAGATAAACAGCCCTGCTCCTTCGCCCAACCCGGCGAAGATCCTTCTCGGATCAACCGGTGAGATCGTCACCGCACGCACGTCAAGCGAGCGAAGCCCGTTATTGCAAGCGCTCCAGCTCTCTCCGCCGTCATCCGAGAGGAACAGACCCATGCTCAGCGTTCCGATAAAGAGCCGATCGGGGTTATGCGGATCGATGGCGATACAGTTGATGTTCCTCGCTCTTATCGGTAAATTTCCATTCGATTCGAACCAGCTTTCTCCTCCATCGATAGATTTAAAAACCCCGTAGCTCCGCGTTATCCGGTTGGTGTTGACGGCGTTCCTGTCCTGCCTCATCCCTGCATAGACCACCTTCGGATTGGAGGGAGCGAATTTGATGTCCTTGAAACCGTGTCTGTTGCGGGGGCCCCCCTTGAACTTTTTGTGGTAGACAATCCTCCAGTGTCTTCCTCCGTCGCGGCTCTTCAGGATGGTGCCGGTATGCTCATCGCTTATCAGAATCTCATTGGGCCTTTTGGGATTGAGTGCGATGTCATACCATTCCGCAAAATCGGCCGGATGATAGGCCAATCCGATCCAATTCTCCCCGCCGTCTATGCTCTTAAAAGGCCCGCTTCGTCCTATAGCGTAGATGAGGTTCGGATCGCGTGGGTCGACCTCGACGGCGTGTATCTCCGCCCCTGTATATCCCCTGCTCGAATCGACCCATGTCTCTCCGCCATCGGTGGATTTAAAGCATCCCCCTCCGTAGTTGTTAACGAAGATCGTATAAGGGTCATCCGGATCAACGGCTGCGCTTATAGGTACCCCGGCCCGTATCCCTGGAGGGCCATAACACCCTTCGGGCTTGGAGAGCCTCATCCACGTCTCCCCGCCGTCCTCGCTCCGGTAAAACGCTCCAGCGCTTCCCGCATAGACTATATCCGGATCAGAGGGGGCAATCACGACCACCGTGAAGATATCATCTCCCAGGACCTTCTTCCAATGCTCCCCGCCATCTGTTGTTTTGTATATCCCGCCCAGTTTACCTTCAAAAGCGAGGGCGTTGTTGCCCGCGGCGGCGAACAGCACATCCGGATTACGCGGGTGCATCTCCAGGAATCCGACGAAGAGATTGTCCAGCCCGCAGTTTATCTGACGCCAGCTTTTACCTCCATCGGGCGATTTTAAAACGCCCACACCTTTCAGGTTGTAAGCTTCCCTGTCGAAGATACCGGAAGCGGCATAGATGATATTCGAATCCCGCGGATCTATGATTATCGTCCGGATGAGGTTCCCGCCCTGCCAGATTGCAAACCAGTGCTTGCCCCCATCTACGGTCTTGTAGATCTTTCCCTTCACCCTTTCGAACTCCACACCCTCTATCCCAGTCGGTATCTCTGCACCGGCGTAGACCACGTTGTGATCCCTAGGATCAACGGCGAAGGATCTGATGGTGATCGCATCCTCCTCAATCCCTTCGTCCATCTCCACCCAGCTTTCACCGCAGTCGTAGGATTTGAATATTCCCCTCTGACCCTGAAATCCGGCCCAGATTATATTGGGATCGACGGGATCGATTGTCAGGGAGAAGATGGGATACGAGTCGGAGGAGGGACCGCCACGGGAAGTGATACCCTCGTTACGCGTCACCCAGCTTCTTCCGCCGTTATAGCTTTTGTTAACTCCTGAGGGGTTATCGGTAACGAACATTATGCTTTTATCGAGGGGATGTATCCTGATATCGTATCCCAACCCTCCAGGCGGTCCACCGGTTCTGATCCATCCTCCCTGTTGGATTGGTCTGACGGCAACCAGTTTGATATCGTCTATCAGAACCTCAGAGTTATCAAGGGCTTCAAGGGCAAATCTGCCGGCGAGAAGCGGGTCGGACGAGTCGGTGTAGCTCATGCGAAGCCTGTCGTCCAGGTAGATCCTTATATGCTCGCCCTGAAGAAGTATACCGACCTTATACCATCTCATCTTTCCTATGCCCGGCCTGAGAACTTTGAGCTCGGAAAATCTATCGCCAACCTGCTTAGTCAGGTAGATCATCTCCCTATTCATTCCGAGGAAGTATCTCGATCCGTTCAGGTTTCGGAAGGTGATATGGATTCCGCCTCTTCTCAGTTTCAACCTGAATTGGATCGAGTAGTTGTAGCAGAGATCGATCTCAGGAAAGGCCCATGAGTGACCTCGCCCGGCCAGCACATGTCCTTCTCCATCGCTCTCAACCGACCAGCCCTCGTCGAGATGCCATCTGGAGATCCCACGCTCGAAGTTCTCCTCGAACGTCCAGCAATTTTTCTCGTCCGTTCGGGCGAGCGGGAAGATCGCTATCCAAAGCGATAGGAGAATCAGAACTCTGCTCATAGTGCCTCAATCCCCCCTTTATCGCCCTGCTACCCTCACTTATCAGCCATACATATTATGGCGGAGCAACTGCCAAGGTCAAGCGAGATAACCTCATGAAATGACCAAGGTGTGAACTTTCCCGCTTTGAACTTCACCTCAACTCCGGGTTTGATCTCGAGTGCAACACTTTTTGAAGCGACCACTTAACCTCTCCCCATGTCGTCGTCAATTTACCGGGAGGACTTACGCCCAGACTCGTTTTCAATCCACCCTCCATTATCTCCTTTATCTCCCCTTCATCCAAAGCGACGTTGAAGATCGCCACCTCGTCGATAACTCCGGCGAAATAGCCCGCCGGGTCCCCTCTGGCGATCCTCAGCTCCCCATCGCTTGTCTCTATCTTTCCGGAGGCCGTCTGAGAGCCGTCTAACTCTCCGTTCAAATATACCCTTATCTCATTTCCGTCATAAACGAGGGCGACATGGTACCATCTGTCGGTATTGAGAGAGGTAGCACCGTTCACCTGATAACCGGGAGAGGGTTTAGCGTCGGTGGCTATGTAAGCCCTGATCGTATCGGGTTGGATCCTGAGCACATAGATATGTCCTTGAGCTTGATCATGTAGCTTACGGACGACGTGATTTGCCGCCGGCCATCCGCTCCCTTTTATCCAGGCCACGATCGTTATCTGATTGCCGTTTACATCCAAGCTATCGGAATCAGGGACGGCGATGTAGTCGTCAGAGCCGTCGAACTCCGGCCCTTTTCCGAATTTGCCCTCCACCCACTTGGGATCGCCGTTGATCACACCGTCGTTGCCGTTTCCCGACGAATCCCTAACCGTTTTTCCCTGACCCTCGTCGAAAAGCCACATGGCGACGACGTTATTCGGATTGCCCCCGAAGGCCAATCCGACGAGGATCATACATGTTCCCCAGCAAATCAGTATATATCGGGTCATGTTACTCCCCCTTCTTCACCCCAATCTCAGTAGATCACAATGACTAGGGATCAGAATAATCCTAAAATCGATTTGAACGTTAAAAAGCATGGGGCACACCCAAAACCAAATAACAAGGAGGTGAATACCATGTGCGCCCCACGCCAACTGTTT
>JAGGXZ010000068.1 GCA_021162805.1 Candidatus Poribacteria bacterium | reverse complement strand
TAGGTATACTCGCGGATGTGATATTGGGATTCCTCGAAGATGGCGGGAGGTTCACCGTTGAGTATATGGGCGATCGTGCCCGGGATTATGCGTGACAGATTGGGATCAGCGGGCCCATATATGTTGGAGCAGCGGGTTATCGTGACGGGCAGGGAATAATCTATGAAATAGGCCCGGGCGATCATATCGGCGCACGCCTTTGAACAGCTGTAGATCCCCGTCCCCATAAGCTCGTATTCCTCACGATAAGGCAACATCTCCTCAGGATACTCTCCATAAGCCTTATCACTGGAGGCGACCACTGTTCTCCGAAGACCTCCCCACCTCCTCGCCGCTTCCAACACGTTCCACGTCCCCGTGATATTCGTTTGAAAGGTGAAAATTGGCGATCTTTTAGCAGCCTCCACTATACTGGCGGCTGCTAGATGAAAACAGGTATCTATCCTGTGCGATTTGAGGATCGATTCCAGCAGTTCATATTCCCTTATATCCCCGACTATCACCTTCACCTTATCCCTTACCCCAAGCGCATCAAGCGGGGAAGGTTTCCGGGGGTTGAAAACCAATGCGAAGACGATGGCACCTTCATCTACCAATCTCCTCGCCAGATGAGCGCCGACAAACCCGCTGGCGCCCGTTATAAGACATCGTTTCCCTCTCCAGGAGAAACTCACCTCATTTTCCCTCCTTTGCGATCACAGTGCATTCCCAGATGAAGTCGAAATGAGCTAATCTCTGGGCTTTATCGAATAAATCCATCCTCTCGCCTCTCCAGAGGCGCTTAACCCCGTTTTCGTGTGCCTCCCTGCTCTCCCAGAGCTCCGTGACGATGAATCCAGCTCTGCTCCAGTAGGTGTCCAAGAGCTCCACCTCTACACATCCCGGTGTCCCTTTCAGGGCGGGAAGCCATTCCTTGATCAAGAACTTTTTAGATCCTTCTTCTTAACCCCATCTCGAAGCGTCAGCATGTATATCACACGGGATTCAGCCACGGCTGACCCCCTTCAGAAGATTTCAAAGGAGGAGGCGATAAAACGGCCCACGGCACACCACCGTTATGAGGACGCCCAGGGTGATGATGGGGGCGAACCTCAAAGGGGCCTGTATCTTCAGAGTGTCCCCGAAATGCTTGAAATATCCCTGCTGGGAAAGCTTCTTAAGCATCTCTACGCTCTCCTCCGACAACCCCTCTGGAAGAGGTGCCACTACAACCTTAGGGTTTAAAGGATTTGAAAAGGAAAAGGGAAGTTTCTCATATCTCCTCCCGCCTTCCTCCTCAACACATATGATCTGCTCGGCGGCCACCATGCCGGGTTTCAGATCGGGGATCCTGACCTCTCTGTCGAACATCAACCCGTCCAGGCTTAAAACTGCCGATCTGAGAGCTAAGAACACTCCGAAGTATATGAGGAACCAGAGCATAAATATGCGTAGATTTCCCGGGGAACCGAGCAGATCGAGGGTTATCAGGAGGGCCACAGGCGGTGCTAAGACCCATCTGTAAGGCTTTAGTTTGGGGATCTGAAAGGCCCTCTGCAGCATATAAAACAGGAGGATACCGATGAGGATCTGGATGAATCTGTTCGTCATGTTCAACCTGAAAAGCAGAAGGGATGTGTACCTGATAATGACGAAGAAAAACAGAAAATTAACCAAGTTGGTCGAAAGCGCGAGGATATCCTTCTTTCGGAGTCTGGGTTTCAGCTGGGTGAACTTGACCGACGCTTTCAGAGCTCGGATCGAGAGCATGGCAAGGGCGAAGAGGAAATAGGGGGTGAAGGTGTTCACCAGCAGTGTTGGAAGGGGCATTCTGAAGATAGGGTGTGGTGTTCGGAAGAACGTCGGCGGCAATAACATCGACAGCCCCAAAGCATTTTGGCATCCCCCGCCGCCAGAGCGCCGAACCAATGCAGGAGGATCATCAGGAAAGCTCCGGAGAAGATATTGCTAGCTATCTGGGCTTTGGAGATGGAACCCTTGATGAGGAAGATCAGCTGGCTCAGCAGGCCAGCGTATATCAGTGTGAAATTGGCCCAGTTCTTTATCTTCCCCTCCTTCAGATCCGTATAGCTTGCGTAAAAGCAAAAAGCTAGAGCTATTCCGATGAAGAGCATCTCAAGAGCACACATGGGAAAATCCTCTATCGTTTCTCATGCTTTTAATCTCTTTCATTCCTATCACCTCACCACCTTGATCATCCCTCAAAGGGTCAGCGTTTTTGATACAGGGTTTAACCCCATACCGGAGACAGGTAACCAGCACGGACCCCTCCCCTCACCCAACTTCCTCAATCCATTCCCATAGGAGAAATCCATGATGTAAACATTCCATAACCACGGCGGATCAGACCTCTCATGTCCCTCGGTGATACAACTGGGTTCCAGATTGCCTCCACTCGGTTCCATCCAGTGGTGAAAGTGATCTTATAGTTCGCCCTTTCAGAAGGTGGCAACAGGATGAGGACCGATAGAGGGAAAATACTTTTTAAACATCTCATTATTAGGGTGTGCAATAAATAAGCCTTAGCTCAAGCATGACATGGCCTGGCAGATTTGACAACTTAACCCCTTACCACAACATCGGCACTCTCCCAGCTCCTTCACACACGGCTCGATCCGAAATGTATTCTCCTTCGCTTTTTCGCTTATTGGCCCTGATCTTCTCTTTCTTACTCCCATTTGTTTTCCCGTTTTGACTCATGATATTATCTCCAAAATGCTCTTGATCAGAGGCTGTATCTGGATCTTCCTAGCTATTTTGCCATGTCGTGTTATTCACGAGGCCTTATAGGATCAGCTCTAATCCCTATTTATTGCACTCCCTAACCTCCTATAACTATATGCACTTCCCACCTTATTAGGTGGGAAAGGACTATTGCAACTTCAACAACCTAGGCATGTGCCTTAAGGAGGATATTTGCATATGTCATTAGTCGGTCAAGTTCCTCCATCTGCCGTCGTTACGCAACAGAGCACACCATGTCCCTCATCCCATTCACCTCCTTTCCTTAGGAATTCGAAACCCTACCTTCAACATTCCCCAAAGGGTCAGCAGCTTGCCCGAAGGACTCACTCCCATCCCTATAGGAACAGGAGACCAGCGAGGGAAACACTCGCTCACATCCAGTGTATCCGTCAGCTTCCTCACCTTCTTCGTCAGCATATCGAAAACATAAAGCTCCCATGAGGGAGGAACTCCCTCCCTATCGTTGCCTGAAGAGAAGACGATCCACCTCCCATCCGGTGAGACGTCGGGGGACTGTATCCCCCATTTCATCTCACAAAGCAGCTTGAGCTTTCTTGTCTCCAGATCCAGGAGATAGAGCTTGTTGTTCAACTTTCCTCCCCTGTTTGAGACGAAGACAACTCCTCTCCCGTCAGGTGTGAAAGTAGGCCAGTCATCAATAGATGGGCTGTTTGTCAAATTAACCCTGCTCCCTCCATCTGAATCGCACATGTAGATATCGAAATTCCTCCCCATCTCCACCGACAGGAAAACTATTCTCCCCCCATCAGAAGACCACCTAGCTTTACTATCCTGGAACTCTCTTATCCCGTTAACGATCCTATGTTGGGGGGATATCCTCCTCCTTTGACCTGTCTCGACGTCAATTGCCCACAGCGCCCCTTTATGAGTTGAGAAGAGAATCTCCCTTCCATTCGGAGACCAATCGGGATCGGATTCCCACTCGTTTGGCGTTCTGGTTATGTTTCGGAGATCCGTTCCGTTCACATTCATTACAAATATATCGTTTGCTGGTCCCTCATCTATGGACAGGAAAGCGATCCTTTTTCCATCAGGGGACCAACATGCTGCTCCCCCTTCTTTGATTCTCTTTGTCTCACTCCCATCAGGGTTCATGAGATATATGTGTGAACTTGTCATTCCCCTAGGCATACTTAGGTAGAGGATCTTATACTCCTCTCCTGGCGATGGATGCACCATGAAGAGAACGGTGATAATTGATGTTAGTAGATCTTTCCCCATCATATTCTCCTTTTGAGAGGTTTAGGAGGGAGCTCTTCCCCACGAGATAGGGAAAAGCCCTGAGCGATCATATACACCTGTGAGGAGTTGTGTCTATCGCCTCCCAGCTTGGGCAGCTACCCCATGTCTGCACGCAGCAGACCACCACATCTGATCCGACCCAGTAGTTACAGCAGATCTCAGGAGGAACAAGGTTTTCATTGCATATAATTTGCTTGCCCGTTCCAGACTCGCACACGAAGTTGCCTCTCGCTCCTGATGGTATCAACAGAGCGCCAAGAGCCGAGCCGCTGACTATAGCGCCAAGAGCAAGAGCATTCTTCCTGGGCACGTCTCCGCACTCGGAAAGCAACAGCTCAGCCAACCTCTTCCTTGCCACTTCCATCCCTCTCATTCCGTTCATCTCCTTTCCTTAGGATTTCGAAACCTTATCTTCAAGATACCCCAAAGGGTCAATAACTTGCCCAAAGGATTAACCCACATCCCTATGGGAACTGGTGACCAGCAAGGCTTATATTCGGAAAAAGGAGATCCCGTCAACCTTCTCAGATTCTCACCGGTGATATCCACTATATAGATGTTGTTGGGGTCATCGGCACCAACTTTGCTCGCTGTGAAAACTATCCATCTTCCATCAGGCGAAACATCCGGAAAACTAGCGCTCAAGCCCAGATGTGCCAGCTTAGTTATTTGTTTCACACGGCGAGTCTCAATATCTAGAAGGAAAAGATCATATCCTCCCCATCCGAGGCGGGATGAAGCAAACACTATCTTTCTCCCATCAGGGGTGAAAGAGGGATAGAGATCCCCGCTCGGATGATTGGTGAGATTAACTTTATTGCCACCATCTTCATCGCAGATGAAGATATCGGATTCTCCCCCGTTTCCGGGCGATACGAACGCTATTCTCCTTCCATCTGGAGACCAAACAGGTCCTCCACCATCAGTTATTCTTTTACGCTCACCGCTTTTCAAATCAAGGATCCATATTCCCCTTTTCTCCTTCGCTCTCGTCGATACATAGAACGCAATCCTTTTCCCATCCGGGGACCAGTCTGGATTATACTCATATATGCTAGGGGTGTTCGTTAGGTTCATTTCGCCTGTTCCATCCAAATTGATTACGAATATATCAGATGCTCCCGCCCTTGAGGAGGTGAAAGCTATCCTCCTCCCATCGGGTGACCACGTGGGATAAAGGCAACTGAAAGGACCATGTGTGACCTGCTCCTTTTCCGTCCCATCTGGGTTCATTGTGAAGATATGGTAAGGGTTACCTCTAACCAAACCTTGAGGGGCGTTGAAGGCAATCTTATAGGATAACTCCTCCATCCCCGGTGAGAGCTGATTTAATAAACCACCGGTGAGTATCAATATTCCCCAAAGGAGTTTCCTGATGAAAACCATTGAAATCTCACCATCTGGTTAGTATCTGGTTCCAGGGCAACTTTTATGGTTGCCCTGGGCTTCGAAATCAAGGATCGGGAAGAGCACCGCCGCAGCACACCGAGTTTGGATCAGTTATCGGAGGGTCGGTTGGACAGTCTCCGAGAGTGTCTACACAGCAGACTATTTGGGGACCGGGCCAACTGCAACAGTGCTTAGCTCCACAATTGAGCTCAAAGCCGAAGGCTATACAATCAGGGTTCTCAGCATGACAAGCTGGATCAGCACGTGCTATAGTTGGCTGTATTAACAGAGCGCCAAGAGCCGAGCCGCTGACTATAGCGCCAAGAGCAAGAGCGTTCTTCCTGGGCACGTCTCCGCACTCGGAAAGCAACAGCTCAGCCAACCTCCTCCTTGCCACTTCCATTCCTCTCATCCCGTTCACCTCCTTTCCTCAGGAATTCGAAACCCTACCTTCAACATTCCCCAAAGGGTCAACAACTTGCCCGAAGGGCCCACCCCCATCCCTATGGGAACTGGTGACCAACGAGGATAACACTCGCTCACATCCAGTGTATCCGTCAGCTTCTTCACCTTCTTCGTCAGCATATCGAAAACATAAAGCTCCAGCGAAAGAGGAACCCCCTCCCTATCGTTGAGCGAGGAGAAGATAATCCACCTCCCATCTGGTGAGATGTCCAGAGACCCTATCCCCCACTTCATCTCACAAAGCAGCTTGAGCTTCCTCGTCTCCAGGTCCAGAAGATAAAGCTTGTTGTTCAGCCTTCCCCCTCTGTTGGAGATGAACACAACCCCTCTGCCGTCTGGGGTGAAGACAGGACAATAATCCACAGTTGGGCTGTTCGTCAAATTAACCCTGTTCCCTCCATCTGAATCGCACATGTAGATATTGAGTCTCCTCCCCATTTCAACCGACGTAAAGACTATCTTCTTGCCATCAGGAGACCATCTGGCTTCATAGTCCTGGAACTCCGGCATCCCGTTTATCACCCTTGGCTCAGGGGATATCCTCCGCCTTTGACCTGTCTCCACATCAATGGCCCATAGCACCCATTTGCTTGCGAACAGTATCTCCCTGCCGTCGGGCGACCAGTCTGGGTTTGATTCCCACCTATCAGGGCTTTGGGTTATGTTTCTCAACCCTGTTCCATCCAGGTTCATCACGTATATGTCGTTGGCGGTTCCTTTTTCCCTTCCGCGGGAAAGGAAGGCTATCCTTTTGCCGTCGGGTGCCCAGGTGGGGTAGCCATCGTGGGATTCGCCTTCTGTCAGCTGTTTCACATCGGTTCCATCTGGATTCATGAGGAACAGATGCCAGAAGCCGTTCCTTGGAACGCCTGTGTAGAGAATCTTATACTCCTCTGATAAGGCAGACCAGCTAAGTAACAAGAAAATAACTGCTAACAAGCTTCCGACAAACCTCATAGCAATCCTTAATATAGAGGTCCCTCCCCGCTTGAGGGGAGGAACCTTTAAGATTAAGTCATCTACACCAATGAGGAGTTGTCTTTATCGCCTCCCAGCTTGGGCAGCCACCCCATGTCTGCACGCAGCAGACCGCAGCATCAGCTCCCTGAGGGTAAATGCAACAGATCTCAGGAGGCTTAAGGGTATCATCGCAATAGATCAGTTTATCTCCCCACTGGCAAGATACGACCACTTTCCATCCGTGAGAGTTAAAGGCTCCTGCTCCTGATGGCAGCAACATAGCACCCAGAGCCGATCCGCTGATGATGGCTCCAAGAGCAAGAGCGTTCTTCCTGGGCACGTCTCCGCACTCGGAAAGCAACAGCTCAGCCAACCTCCTCCCGGCCACTTCCATGCCCCTCATCTCATTCACCTCCTTTCGTCTAAATTTTCATCACTACCTTGCAGTTCCATATACAGTCTATCACGCCGTATTCCCCCAGCTTTTTCCATATCTCAGGCCTTTCCTTGCTCCAAAGATTGGTGGAGTTTTGGACGTGTGTCTCCTGACTTTCCCATACCTCCGATATGCAATATCCGGCCCTATCACGATACTCGTCAAGTAGCTCAACTTCTATACAACCGGGGGTAGATTTCAAAGCTGGTATCCACTCCCTCTCAAGGAATCTCCTCAGATCCTTCTTCTTAACTCCAGATTTGACCGTTATCACGTAGAAAACCCTGCATCTCTTCATTCCTCACCTCCATATTTCAATCAATACTACATAAAACGGCCCCCTACATAGTATGGTCGATATAACTCCACCCAATATAAATGGGGCAAAGTGGATTGGGTGTTGTATTTTTATTCTGTTGTTAAAGCTTTCAAAACACCCCTTATCCGCTAGTTGTTTAAGTAGTTTGACCTGCTCCTCGGATATCCCTTCCGGAGTCGGTGAAACGATAACCCTCTCGTCAAGTGATCTCGATGTCACTGCCGCTTCTTTCTCATATCGAACTCCATTTGAGTCTCGGATCTCGACGATACACTCGGCGGGTATCATCCCCTCCCTTAACTCGGAAATGGCGATCTCCCTCGTGAACCCAATGCTGTCCAGGCTAAGCATAAATGAACTAACGAAGGGATAGATTAAAATATAAACACCGGCCAGTAAGCCAAAGGTCTTGAGAAGGGAAAGCCAATGGAGGGTCGAGCTATACAATAGGATCATCAACGTCGGGAGTAGAACGGCATATCCCCAGTACTTCGCCGACCCCAACTTACCCAAAATCTTGCTCAATGCGTAAAATGAGATGAAGGCTAAGATGATAGTGGTGAACCTGCCCATATGCAAACCGGTTAGGTTTCCCAACTGAGCGATCAGATAGTAAGCGGTCTGAGCAAAGATCAAAAAGAAAAGGAGATCTATAGCCCTCCTCGATAGGTAAGGGAGAGATGGTTTGTTTGTTGCGAAGGTTGCCTTTAAAGCCTCTTTCAAACGAGGAAGTGGTGTTATGACGATCAGGTAGATCGATGCGAAGAGGAAGTAGATCGCGAAGGTGTTGATAAACAGTACAACCGGTGGGAAGCTTATGAAAGCCCTTCGATTTTGAAACAGGGAGGAGGGAAGCATCATCGATATCCCCCAGAGCAGCTTTGCATCTCCAGGCGCTAGAATGCCGAACCAGTAGGACAGGAAAGCAATGGCACCTCCCAGCACGATAACGCTTACAGCTCCGCTTAAGCCTATGTGACCTGAGAGGAGATATACAATCTGGGCGATCACCCCCGCATATATCAGCCCGAATGAACAGGTGTTCCTCACTTTGCCATATCTCAGATCAGTATAAGCTCCATGGAAGCAGAAGAGCAACCCTATAGATGTTGCAAATATTTCGTAAGAAGTCATGCTTCACCTGACGCTATGGAGAGAATTTCATCTGCGATCTCCTTCGCCTTAATCTCATCGCCTAAGATGTAGGTCAGAATAAGCTCTACCTCTGACGGTGTATGACCCTTGAGGAGCTCGGATGCAAGGGCGTATTCCATCGGTTTCTCCTTGAAGCGTGGAAGCTGAAAAGCTTTGCTTTCGATCTCACCCCTCCATCGGTTGTATCTATACGCAAATACCATCGGATGACCTTTGAATTGAGGTTCATCTCCCTTCAACTTCTGCAGCTCCTCGAATAGCTTTATCACTTCCCGAGCCGTCAGTTCCCAGGAGAATCTCCCGGCCGTTCTGATGGAGCTTGACCTCAGGTGATCCATCTCCTCAGGTTTTCTCAGTAAAGACCTTAGTTTATCAGATACCTCCTCAACAGGCACGATCATAGTGTCACCGTTGCTGCGAGTTGCTTTGATAAATATGCCCGCCTCATCGAGTTCAGGCGGCCTCTTCTGATCTCCGATGGCTATTACGGGCAATCCACACGCCATCCCGCTGAAGACGAGCGAGCTGGATATTCCTACTATGGCTGGGAAGATCAGCAGCTCAGCCGAATTGAAAATCAAAGGCAGCGTGTCGTAATCATGAGCATCCCTTATGGGGAAAAACTCCACATTATTCGGTCTGGCTTGTAGATAATCGGAAGGGCTCGGATCTAGAATCAGAAACGCTATATCGTTATTCATCCGGCAGATTTTCCTTACAAAGGAGGCTTCTTCATTAAGAGGTAAGCCGGAGAGGATTATAACGATGGGAAGCTCGGTAAACAGGCTATTGTTGAGAGTCCGTGAGATAATCATCTTAGCAGAGTGTTTGTCCATCGGCTTAAACAGATCGTGGTCCACACCAGGGGGGATAACACACACCCCTTCAGGTTTTGGAGCGAATTTCAAAATGGCATTCGCCATCCAGGAGGTATCGCAACATAATACCGCCCAGGGACGCAGTATAAACAGAAGATCTATCGCTGACTGAACGAGTTTGTCTCCCAATGATCTGTCGCTGTAGAACAGGTTGACCACCGGTCTTCCTATCAAATTGAAAGGAGCTTCTTCGACGAAACTCATCGATAGTGAAAGGATACCGCTATATCCTCTGGAGATAAGAGTGACAGGAGAGATCCTCTTATCTTCCTCGATAAACACGGTTTCGATCCCCTTTGAATTCAGCTCGTCCAGTCTATCAGTATGTTCTCGATATACCCCCATTGACAGCTTAATCAGCTCCGCTAAGGATGTAATCAGGCGGTATAAATCTACTCTTGTGACAAAACTGAACCTATTGAGGGACCTCAGGAAGGCGGGGGAGATAAAAAGCCTCAGTTGATCATCTTCCTTTATCTCCCTCTTCTCTCCCCGGAAAAACATCCCGATTCTAGCGAATGAAGCTAATTTACCTATCGAGTCCAAAGCTTTCTCCTTACCATATCTTTCTTCCAGCCGTTTGATTATCTCATCTGTATCAAATCTCTCGGATAACTCCAAAATGTAAGAGGTCGCCTCATCTATCTCCACCACGCATCCTACGGTTAGATCGGCGGCATATATCTTGCCTTCGCGCTCAAATTTAAATATCCTGTTCAACTGCTGAGGAAATCTGATCATCATATCACACTCTCCAGAATGGCATTCACACGGCTTAACACCTCAGAAGCCTTTTCTCTATCCCTGCATATATAGGAAAGCACGGACTCCACCTCCCTCATGCTATGTCGCTTTAACAACGTTAAGGCTATCCCCTCTTCGACGGATTGTGTATATCCCGATCGCTGCAGGGGTGTTTCCCAATATTGGGTCAGGTTCAGGATCGTGGACTTAACCCCTGAAGATCTATTTTCATAGACAGGGGAAAAGGTCACATGGAATAAACGCCTTCGCTTGATGAACCGTTTCCTCAGGTTCAGCTCTTCAAACAGTCCGATAAGCTCCTCTGCGCTTGCATCCCATGAGAATTTCAAGGCGCGTTCCCTCACCTTTTGGCTCAACCTTTCCCTTTCATGATCGTCCTTCATAAGTCGATTTATGGCCTCGGATAAAAGCTCAACCGGTATGTATCCGCTGAGGCTCCCAATATCATGTTGGAAACTTTTACCCTCCACGATGATTCCAGCATCACCTACCACATAACGGGCTCCGTGGAAATCGGGGACTATGGGGGGAACCCCACATGCCATGGCCTCCAATACGACCATACCGAATGTCTCGGCCAGAAGGGAGGGAAAGCAGAAAAGATCAAAGGCGTTGTAAAACAGCGGTAGTTTCTCCCTCGGTTGTCTTCCAGCGTAGATCAAATTAGACGGCAGGTGACAGTTCGAGTAAAACCCCAGGGAGGGGGCTACCACGAGGAAGAGATACTCCGGGTTCATCTCCGCAAGCTTTATGTAGATGCCGGCTCCCTTCTCAGGCTGGAAGCGAGCCAGGAATCCAACTACCTTTCTCTCCAGTATCTCAGCTTTTCCTGTCATCTCAGCTACTTTACGCTTGGCAACCCGCTTATCCATCGGTCTAAACTGTTCCGCATCCACGCCGAGCGGGATGAGTTTGAAGAAGGATGGGTCCATGAGGAATTTGGAGTAAAACTCCCTGGTGGATTCAGAAAATATGACGAACGAGTCGAAATCTCTCAAGAGGGAATACCATATCATGACCAAATTGATCATGATCCCATCCTCTCCTCGCTCCTCATGGATAGGCATTATGAGCGGCGAATCCATATAACTCACCATATCTAGGAATTCCAACTCGGTGGGAAACCACAGGAAAACCCCATCGAACCCCATGGATATCGCTTTAGCCTTTGAAGCTTTCTCCCTCATATCGAGCGGTATCAGGTGTGCTCCCTCAACAAGATCGATCTCACGTGTGACGTAGACATCGGCATACTTGGTCATCGATTTCAAGAGGTTGGTATGAGCTATAATCCCCCCAAGGGCAGTCCATCTCATCTCCTTCTCAAATACCCTGTTTCTGGGGGCGAGGATCTTCATCCTTCCCTCTCTCTCCTCGGCGTTTGAAGGCGATTCCCCGAAGATTAATCCATACTCCTCCATCCTTTCCAGTGATTGTAGGGCTTCTATGATCTCATCTTCAGTGTATCTATCGCTGAGCGTCGCGATGATCCCTTCGGCATCCAGCGAGTCGCATATATCCAGTATGTCCCATATGAGCTTATCTATCTCCAACACCTCGCACCGATCGAGGTCTGCCACGAACAGCCTGTCATCTATCTCAAATTTGTATATATCATGCAGCTTTTTAGGGTAAGTCATTTTCATCCGCCTCTCGGGAGTTTCATCCTTCCCCACATGATGAGAAGCTTCCCCGGCGGATTAACCTGATATGGCTTTCTTTCAGGAAGTTCAAGCCTCCATGCTCCATTGCTGCTCCCCACAACCATATGGCTCGGCTCACATGGGCTGATCGCCATCCCATTTACCGATCCCTCCAGCTCAACCCCAAGGCGAAACCAACTCTCCCCTCCATCCTCGCTCATATAGATGCAACTTGCATTCACTCCCGCTATCCCCGCATATATCACATCAGGATTGATAGGGTCGATCAGAATCCTACGCACAAACCACCCTCTCGGTATCACCAGCCCCTTCCTCATCAACCTCCATCTCTCTCCACCATCGACGCTCTTATAAACACCCTCTCTGCCGCAGGCATACAGGATATCGGTATGGTATGGATCAACTGCTACCTGATAGATCAAATCATCGCTTATCTTCCTCCAATCCTCCCCTGAATTGACGCTCTTGAAGGTGTGGGCAGGTGAGGAGGCCACGTTGGCAGCCGAGATGGCATATAGTATCTCAGGTCGTTTGGGATCTATAGCCAGATGGGCGGGCGAGCCGAGGGTGGGCAGATTCGACATCTCATCCCATCTCCTCCCTCCGTCTTCGCTTTTGAACTTCCCTGCGTAGATGATCTTAGGGTTCAGAGGATTGATGACGATCGAGAAGACGGTGGTTTTCAGATCCAATCTCACCCAGCTTTCCCCTCCATCGGTGCTTTTATAGACTCCCCCTTCGGTTCCGATGTATAAGATCCGGTTATCTTTCGGATCGATGGCGATGGAGTATATCCAGGCTAACGGATCGATCCCTTTGCCTATTTTCCCCCAGCTTCTGCCGCCGTCCTCGCTCCTGTAGAGGCCTTTGTTTACCGTTCCCATGTATATCACCGGCTTGGAGGGGAGCGGTGTGACGGACATGACACACTTACCGCTGAAGATAGTTTCAGCTTTTTCTGCGTAAGCGTATGATAAGAGAAGGAGAAGCGGCAATATCAGGAGCTTATGCTTTCTTCCAAGCACCACCTTCATCTCCTTCCTTTGATCATCCCCCACAACATCTCTTTCAAATTCACCCCAGGTGATACGGAGTGATAGGCATATCTCGGATCGAACACATCAGGAGCATAATTCGCCTTCTCCAGCTTGAGCTGTCTCACCACCTCCCCCTCAGGCGTCATGATCCAGATATCCACCCCGTCTAGGTTCTTACCCTTGTTATCGGATGTGAAGAATATGAACCTTCCATCTGGGCTCCAGCAGGGAAGTATGCAGTTGCCATC
>JAGGXZ010000067.1 GCA_021162805.1 Candidatus Poribacteria bacterium | reverse complement strand
CGTCGGAAACCCTTATGTGATAAGACTTCCTGGCGCTCTCAATTGTTCGAGTTTTTGAAACTTCGACAAGCCCAGAATTTTCAAGGGTTTTCTCGGACTGAGGACTGAGATTTGTCAGTCAGCCAGCCTCCTTAACTTGATAGAAATAGGCCAATCCTTTAGGCCTTGTAAACTCCAGTTCACCTGTCGTCGGGTCTAATCTCAGCCCAATGGATTTCAGCGTTTCCACTCCGATAACGGTTTGAGCTCCTTCAAAAGCTATACTTATTGCAGGCGCTTCAACGCCTTTAATCTTGATCGCCACCCCATAGGCTTTAGCCTTAACCTTTTGCCCATTTCCCAACTCTATTTCAATCTCACCTGGAATTCTCGGGGCGCCTACCTCCTCCAAAATCCTCTCCGGCAAGACCGTATAGGTGGCACCTGTATCAATAAGCACGTTCTTCAACTCCACAGCGGCCTTGTTACCCCTTACCGTCACATCCGCATATAGATGCCCCATTTCCCCATCTCCTTCTTATTTTCATAAGGTTTTCGCCAGGTCGCAGCCGCTAATCGTCAAAGAGATCAGGCACAGCAATCTCCAAAGTAACGCTCTATGCCTCATCGTATATCTTTCTGAGATACTCCACCGTTCTTTTAAGCTCCTCCCATCTATCTCCGGGCACGCCACATTCCAGGGCACAGAAGTATTCGTATCCTATATCTTTAAGCGCCCTGAAGGCGGATTTGAAATCCGTGTGGCCGTGACCGGGCGTAAGTCTGTTGCTGTCGGCAAGGTGGACGTTTACGATGTAGTCTTTGGCCTCCTGTATGCTCTGAGCTATGTCTCTTTCCTCGATGTTCATGTGAAACAGATCCGCCATTATCTTACAGTTGGGATGTCCGACCTCCTTGCAGATGCCCACGGCGTCGGCCAACGTGCAAGGCCACCACTGTTCATATCGGTTGAGCGGCTCGATTATCAGATACGCCCCCACCTTCTCGGCGTGTTCACATATATCCCTGTAAAGCTCCACCAGTAGTTTTCTCTCCAGCTCCTGAGTTGAGGCAAGCGGTGAGAGATCGTTTATCCTGGGCCTGCCGCCCATCTTGACGGCGATCAACGGCACCGAAAGCACGCCCACCGCTCCTATCTCCCCGGCAAGCGTCAAAGCATCCTTATGCGCCTTAACCGCCAGATCCCTCTCCCCTTTACGCGCGTCCAGTATCGCACCACCGCGCGCCGATGTGATGGAGGGCTGTATGCCGGTTTCCCTCATAGCTGCTTTAATCTCGCCTAACCTCTCAAGGCTGCTGCTCGTGGTAAGCTCTATCCCGTCAAATCCGAGCTCCTTGAGCGAGTGAAACTTCTCCATCAGCGTTCTTCCGGGAGCCATATTCTCCCTTATGGAAAGCTTAAGGGACATCGATTACCTCCTATTGTCGAAGGGAATGCTAATCTATAACACCATTTCATCCTTTTGGGTAGAGTGACCTCCTCCCACTCCTGAAAGGAGATGGGCTTCCTCCTTCATCGAAGCGGCTTACATCGGAGGAACGAGAAATCCGTTGCACGTTCAACGTTTAACGTTGTAACGTTTTCCACTCCCGGTTCCTCGTTCCTTAACCTTTACAGAGGCCCTCTTCTCCAGAGGCTTAACTTCGGACCGGTCCGGCCCTAGGGTTTTGTACCAAGGGTATTATACCACAGCCGAAGATAAAAACAAACCGCCTTTCATCCCACCCTTAAAAGAGTAGGCTTTCCCGGCGGCTCTCGTAAGGGTAATTAGTATAATTCGCCTCTCGGCGGCGAGCGTTATTTTCGGGATAGAGGTTGCCACTTTATCTCCTTATCAGCCGGCAATCTAAATCTTTTATCGGGAAATCCTTGAAAAATTGGAAGATTACTGATATAATCATGTCTAAACACAGCATTTGGAGGATATACCATGAAGAGCTTCAAATGTCCATCGTGCGGTGGCGAGATGGTGATAAAGCGGCTGGCCTGTACCAAATGCGATACGGTGGTCGAAGGAACCTTCGCCCTCGGCCCGCTTAGCAGGCTTTCGACTGAAGCTGCCTCCTTCATCGAGATGTTCGTGAGAAATAAAGGGAATATGCGAAGGGTGAGCCAGGAGCTGGGAGTTTCATATCCCACGGCGCGCAAGCAGCTTGATAGGGTGGTCAAGGAACTTGAACAGGTCCTCGCCGGGGAAAAGTCCGAAGGGTAAATCCCCGTTGAAGTCCAATCAGATCTATGGTATACTTGGGTGGAATCCCACAAGGGAGGAGCTGTGATGGACGAGAAGAAAATCGGGGTTATACACTATAACTTCCCTGGATATTCGTTTGAGGAGTTTTTACGGTATGCCAGCGAAACGGGCTTCGGTTATGTCGAGCTCTCCATAGCTGATGTGTGGAAACCGGACGTCTCAGACCTGAAGGCCGAGGCGGAGAAAGTCAGACAGATCGTGGAGAGATATGGGTTGAAGGTCTCAGCGCTGAGCGCCGGCAACGATTTCGTCCTGCTCGATGAGGATGAGATCGCAAAGCAGGTCGAAAGGATGAGGAAGATCTGCGAGGTGGCCAGAACGCTGGGCACGAAGGTCATAAGGACCGAGGGAGGCAGGCCCAAGGACTCCGTGCCCCAGGAGAGATGGGATGAGGCGATAGCGGGATGTCTGAGAAGATGTCTCGATTTCGCCGAGGAGTTGGATGTCTATTTCGCCCTCGATAATCACGGGCTCGTGACCAACGACGCCGAGCTGCAGGTGAGGATATTCGAATCGGTCGGATCGAAACGGGTCGGATCGAACCTGGACACGATGAACTACCGGTGGTTCGGCCATGATTTGAAGACGATAAACCACTTCTACGAGATAATCGCCCCATACGTTCTACACACACATATGAAGGACGGCACGGGGAGCAGAGGTGAATATCGGGGCGCAGCCCTCGGCGAGGGGGAGATCGATCTGCACTATGCCGTCAAATGCCTTAAGGAAGCCGGATATGACGGGGTCTGGTGCGCCGAATATGAGGGCAGGGAGGACCCTGCCATCGGCTATAGAAAATGCTATCAGTGGCTTGTGGAAAACGTGTGATAAATAGAGAGACGAGGGTCTAGAGTCGAGGGATGAAAGAGATCTTAGACTCTAGACCCTCACCTCTAGACTTTAATGAGGTGTTTCATGACCCTTTTCAGAAGGAAACGGGAAAGGGAAAGATCCCCCGCCAGTCCGCTGGAGGATATCCCTATAGGAAGCATGGTGGACTTGGCGGATACTACCACCTTCGCCCTCTCCGAGGCGGTGAGCAGAACCTTTGAGGTCAAGGCGGTGAGAAAATACGAGAGCAGGGGGTTCCTCAGATGGCTCTACCTGCTTGAAAATGACGAGGAGGTCATCCTCGGCGTGGAGAAGGTCGATGAGGAGGATTATAACCTCGCGAGGTTCGTCCTTGACAGCGAAGAGGAGTTCAGCGAGCCCCTTCCCTCCAGGATAAGGATGAATTTCAAAGACCCTGAGACGGGAGAGTCTGAGGAGGTGGAGTACGAACGACGCGGCGTTATAGAGGCACACATGACCTATCTCGATCCGGATGTAAGAGAGGAATATGACGTGGAGATCCACGATTACCTCGCCGAGGACGGCACCATACTGATGGTGGAGGTCTCCGAGGATTGGGTGACATACTTTTTGGGCGAGCCTATAAGCCTTAACGACGTGACCGTCTATCCGAAAGGGAAAGGTGAGGAACTATGAAGGTTGAAATCGTCCGGCACGCCCTGGATCGCGTGCCGTTATCGCTCATCATAGATGACTCAACCGTGTTGATCAACCTGAATTATTTTTGGATGCGGGATCGTAATCCCGTGGACGGCGGGAACAGGAGATGGGAGGATGTCCCCGTTGTGCATCCCGAGTCCTTCACGCGGGAGTTCGCCGAGTGGTGTCTGGAGAACGGAGTTCGCGGCAAGTTCAGCCTCGTCCCGTGTCCCGCTGCGCTGGGCCGCATCGACGAGGGACTTCCCCTTTTCAGCAGGGCTCAACAGGAAAGCTGGTTGAAGATGTGCCGGGAACTCATAGCCCCCGCCTTCGATATAACGCCTGAGATGATCACTCACACGGTCGTGGTCGATCCGAAGACCCTTAAACCGCTTGAATCGGGGATCTGGGAGCAGTACGAGTGGTCGGAGTTGCCGGTCGATCAGGAGGACCTCGTCGTCGAATACATCGCCACTGCATGCCGTATACTGACGAACGTCGGCCTGCCACCTGAGGGGGTCACATCGCCAGGCGGTTTCGGCGGCAGAACGCTGGAATTCTACGCCAAGGTAACGGGCATCGCCGTCAGGGAGGTCACGGGCAACCCAACCCCTTACTTCTTCAAGCGGGTCTCAGATGAGGCCGTGGAAACGCCCGTGTGGTTCGCCGACAGGGAATCCGGAACGGCGGTCGGGGAGATCATAGCCGCCACCGGCGACTGGACCGGCTCGTGGACGGGCTATGGCGAGGTGAGCGTCGATAGATACATAACCTCCGACCTTCAGGGGGGACGCTTGCCCGCCGTGATAAACGCCGGAGATCCGGCCGTCCTGTGCAGTCACTGGCAGGGGTTTTATGGCCTACATAACGATGACAGGCGCGGGTTTAACACCCTAAAAGCTGTCGTTCGACGCCTCAAACAGCTCGATCCGAAGAATGAGAGGACGCAATGGCGTAAATGCAGTGAGATCACGAACTATGCCTGTGCCAGAGAGATGGCCGAGATATCGGTGGAGGGTCATACGATCCATCTCGACCTGCCCGTTCAGGTGCCCGATTTCACGCTGCGATTGAGTGAGGTCGAGGTACGAGGGGTCTCGGTGGATGGCGTGCCACTGAAAGAGGTTCACACACGCTCCGAATTCAAAAGCGGAACGTTCTTCAAGGAGGGCAAGACAACCCTGCTTGCTTTTGATCCATCTCAGCGAAAGACGACCGTTCAGGTTCACATCTGACCCTAGGCGCGTCCTTCGATCTCTCCCGATAAAAGCCGCTTGAACTCGATGACCCGTTCGACCGCCCTTCGTGCTTCAGATCGGACATCGGTATCTCCTTCGCCTTCGATCCAGTTTAATCTCTGCGGTATCCATCTCCTCTCAAGATAAGACATCTGCTCGACGAGGTTCGGATCGTCGGCGCAGCTCATGAAATACTCTATGACGCCCAGCAGTCCATACCGTCTGTTGAATTCGAACTCCTCCAGCTCCATCCTCAACTTTCCCCACAGCTCCCTTTTTCTCCTCTGTCTTTCCTCCCCCATATGCCTGGCCGTCTGGGTCATAAGCCTTTCGACGAAGCTCTCCTTCATATCGATCCACCTGGGCAGGCCCTCAACGTATCTCCTCAGATCAGCCCTGCCGTTTCTCCGTATCATGCTGTAGGTGTGTATCTGTATATTCCTGAAGAAGGCCACATATCCGAGGTTGGCGTCCATCATGTCCGCATCGTGAAGTATCCGTGATTCCAGAGGGGAATACAGCCTTTTCAACTCATCCTCATCGGCGTTGAGGGGTTTTAGATGAGCTTCGATGATGAGCTTCACCGACTCGATGAAGTCAGAGGGGAATCCATATCTTTCAAGGATCTTACCCGCTATAAACGCTCCCGAGATGTTATGGAGGGTATGATAGAGGTTATGTTCATGGTAGAGTTTGGTCACGAGGTTCTCCCTCTTGGGCATGACAAGCTCGGTCATCCAGAACCCTTTCTCGTCCGTTATCCTCCTTCCGTTCTCATCTGTCAGGATGCGTCCGTCGTAGCGTTTGGTGATATCATGAAGCGTCGCCGCGTAGGCGAGCTTCTCCAGATCGGCCCCTTCCTTTCCTCCGATTTCAAGGCATAAGGCCCTGACGCGCGATGTGTGGTTCCAATAGTAGTTTCTCCAGGAGAACCCCTGTCGCTTCTCATCCCAGAGTGAGAAGGTCTCCCTGACGAGATCTTCGATCTCCTTGAGATGTCTCAATTTCAGACCTCCTGTTTCGATCTCTGAAGGAGAAGCCATGAGATGAGAATCAGCGGCAAAATGGTGATGGCCGAAACCCATATCGGCATCATCGCCGCAGCCAAAGCGGGGAAGAAGCTGATAGATCCGGTCATCGCCCCCTTCAAGGCCAGATATCCGTTTCTCTCATTGGGCCTTATCATGAGAGGGACCCTTGTAATACCGGTTATTATGAGGGCCAGTGCAAGCCATATCGTATACTCCCAACCGATCTCGCCTTCAAGAAGAGGCATGAGGGCGAGAAGAAAAGCCCCAACTGTTGCTATCCCCGATAGCGCCAATGACGGTCTAATCCCTATCTGTATAGGCGTGGTCACCACGCCGAGGTCTCTATCGCGCTCTATATCCTTGAACGTCGTGACTATGTGGGTTCCGAAATCGAAAAGGAAGATCGATCCGAAAGCATACCAGGTCAGAGCGGGAATTCCACCCGAGACCGCCAGCGAGCCGAAGATGCTCAAAAGCCCTATCCCCAGCGGCAGCGATATGCTTCCCCAAACTCCTTTCTGCTTGAAGATGGCGTTATACAGATGTGAGATCATCACCAGAATCACAACCATGAGGCCCGCCTTCCAGTTCATCGCGAACCCCAGGGCCACGCAGAGGAGGTATAGCGAGCTTGCAACGATGAAAACCTCCCTCGCCGAGAGTCTGCCAGATGGGATCGGTCTATTCGGATGGGCCTTGGCGTCCAGATCGCGGTGAAAATAATCGTTTTTCATCATCCCCGCGAAATATCCAAGAGTTGCCGTCAAAAGGGCCAGGGGAAACCGCCATGAGATCCTCCCATCGCTGGCTATCATGGCTCCGGGAAGGGTGGAAACGATCGGTATAGGAAACAAAGGATACCGAATGATCTCCAGATAGGCATGAAGCTTGCTCAATTTCCCATCGGTCATGGTTTGATCGCCACCTTCATCCCCCTTCTCCCATCAACTATCCTTAAGGCCTCGTTTATCCTTTCTATCGGGAGGACATGCGTTAAAAGAGATCTGAGATTTATCTCTCCCGAGGCGAGCTCATCCATAGCGGCTTTAAGGCTCCATTTTGAAAAGGCCCACGATGCGATCAACCTGTATCCCATAAAATGCAGATTTTCGAGTTCAAGTCTCAGCTCGTTCCCCTTTGGGAACAGGCCGAAGAAATTAAGAAAGGCCCCCCGTCTGGCCACCTTGAAGGCCAGATCGATCGCTTCGGGATTGTTTGTGGCGATTATCACCGTATCGGCCCCGCCGTCCATCGTCTCTTTAAATCTCTCCACCTCATCCTCCTCTACCCCGAAAACCCCATCGGCGCCGAGCCTGTGAGCCCATTTCCTCCTTTCACTCAGCGGCTCGAAGACGGCTGTTCGCAGACCGGATCGGATCGCCAGCTTGAGGAAGATAAGCCCTATAGGGCCGGCGCCGAGTATAACGAGATCGCGACGGAACTCGGTCTCCCTCCATGCGTTCAGGCAGCAGCCGAGCGGTTCGACGAAGATCAGATCCTCTGACGGCATATCCCGGGGGGCTCGGATCACGCCACCGATTCGGATCGCCTGTTCCGGTATCAGCATATATTCGGCATAGCCGCCATCTATATCATGTCCGAAACCGTAAAGCTTCTCGCAGTATTTTCCCTGATCCCGCTTGCAGAAAACACATCGGCCGCATGTAACCATCGGGTTAAGTGTGATCCGTTCGCCGACCTTAAGCTCCGGATTTCTGCTTTCGACGACTGTGGCGGCGATCTCATGTCCCATGACGACGGGCGGGGAATAATCCGTCACCTCACCTCTCAGGGCCATCAGGTCTGATGTGCACACGCCGCACATCTCTACCCTGGCCAGCGCCTCACCATCTTTGGGCGATGGGATATTCCTCTCCTGGATTACCAACTCCTCACCTGTTTTGACGAGCACAGCGGCTTTCATCTCAACCTCCCGGTCAGGGGATTATACAATAAAATCCACGGTGACAACAAGCCCGCTCTATCGCTCACATATAATGATACCGGGGGCAATGAAGAGGCGTATCCGCTGGAATGAAAATCTTGAGGTAATATTATTCATCTGACTTGAGATGGTGAGGGGTGCATGGAAAATTTGTAGGAGACTCAAGCTACGGGTCTGTTAAGTTTTTTGTGTAAATTCTCTTCCATTCCACAGATACCCCTCCAGCCTATCCTGAAAATGAATGGCAAGCTGTGCCAGTATCATGT